>NZ_JBFLAB010000063.1:0-22513 GCF_040742695.1 Microbulbifer discodermiae
GAAGAACAGTCAGCGGCATCACAACAGGCACGGGTAGATACCATTGCCAGTGAGGCCCGGGACAAGCTGCCGGGCTATATGTTGCCGGCGTTTTATCAGCCGCTGGAGGCGTTGCCACTCAACGCCCACGGCAAAATCGACCGCCGCTTACTGGTTCAAACTTCGGTGGCCATCGACACTGACAAAACTTTGCCTCGGGAAGAGTGCGAGCATGCGCTCGCCGCTTTGTGGCAACAGTTGCTCGCTGTAGAGACCATCTACCTGGAAGACAATTTCTTCGAGCTGGGTGGGCATTCTCTGCTGGTGGCCCAGTTGGTGAGTGACATACGCAAAAAATTTAATATCGATTTGGGCGTCCGCGATCTGTTTCGAGTGCAGACCCTGGCACAGCAGGCGGCGCTGATCAGCGAATATATTCATCGGCCGGCATCCGTTAACACTCCAATCCCGGCTGCAGCGGCAGATGAGCGCCGCCCATTGTCTTTCGGGCAGGAGCGTTTGTGGTTTCTCAATCAGTTAAATGGTCACCATCCGGTCTACAACATCTTCCTGGCCAGGGAAGTTGATTCTGCGGTAGATGGTGACGCATTGGCCGAAAGCCTACAAAAAGTACTGAACCGCCATAACATACTGACCTCTCAAGTGTTGATCGACGGGGAGGGGCCGCACTTGGTACGGCTGTCATCACCGCTGGTGCGCTGGGAATATTATGAAGATGAGGCTGACTTACACCGGCGCTGTGTCGAACAGCAGACCACAGGGTTTGATCTCGCCAAAGAACTGCCTTGCCGCCTACAACTGTTGCGCAAGCGGGGAAGTGGTGACGGTCGCCGCGTATTGCTGTTCTGCGCCCATCACAGTGTTTTTGACGGCTGGTCCCTGAATCTGCTGTTCAGCGAGCTGGAACATACCTATCGCGAAATTGTGGAAAACTGGGATTCGTCACTCCAGCCCCTCGCCTTTCAGTACAGCGATTTTTCCCGCTGGCAGAGAGAACGCTGGCGGGAAGCTTCTCAGGGGCTCGATTACTGGTGCAAACAGCTCGCCGGATTGCCGCCATTGGTGGCGCTGCCCACAGATCAGATGCGACCCAGTAAGTCTTCCTACCGCGGTCAGTCGGTTCCTGTGACTATAGCCCCGGCTCTGGCCCGCGCCTTGAAACACCTGGCGAAGCAGGAGCAGGCGACCTTATTTATGACGTTGCTGGTGGGCTTTGCCCTGGTGCTGGCTCGCTTCAGTGGACAGCGTGATATTGCGGTGGGTACCCAGGTGGCCAATCGCAAGCCGCGCGAGTGCGAAAATCATATGGGCTTTTTTGTCAACAGCCTGGTGTTGCGCAACGACCTGTCCGGTGACCCGGATTTTTATGAGCTGTTGCGTCGCACCCGGACCATGGTAGTGGAAGCCTTTGCCCATCAGGACACGCCGTTTGAAAAAGTGGTGGAAGCCATTAATCCGGCGCGGAGTGAAGCCTACTCCCCGCTGTTTCAAACCATGCTGACCTTACATACTCAAAATACGATGCCAGCCAAGGCCTCTGCGCTGCAGCCGGCACTAAAGTGGCGCTCCCTGAAGTTTTCCGATCCGGCCATGGCGCTGATGCACTCCGTATCCAGGCTGGATCTTTCACTCAGCCTGGAAGAGCGGGAGGTGGCTATCGTGGGTGCTGTCGAGTACAACAGCGATATCTTCACCGCCGCGACTGCCCGCCGGATGATGGAGGACTTTGTACGCGTGCTGGAACAGGCAACTCAGGCCCCCCTGCTAAGGGTGGCAGATTATCCGGGGTTGTCCGATATCGACCAGGCGTGTCTGCAGACCGCCTGGATGCCATTTTCCCGGACAATTGAGGCGCAAGCTTCCGGTTCCATGGATGAGGATGGGGTGGTGGAGCTTCGCTCGACGGACAATTGGCGGCTGCCAGCCGGAGCTATCGGCTGTGTGCACTTGAGATCCGGTAGCGATACCCACAATCTGCAGATACGCGCGCGCCTGGAGCCGGACGGGGGACTGCGGTATTGTGGTGAGGACAGCGACTGGGTGTCGGTGCAGCAGGTGCCGCTATACCTGCCGGAACTGGAGGCAAAGGTCAGGCAGGCCACCCGTATTGATGACATAGTGGTCAGCCGCCGACCCGGCGGCCCGCAACCGGTGCAGCTGGAGTTACTGCAAACGGCTCCGGTACCAGCAGGTACTGACAGCACCGCCCTGGGCTGGCCGGAGGAATACTACATCGCCTGCCGCCAGTCCCTGCTGCCACACGAGATGCCAAGTTATTTTACTGTTAAGAGCGATGATCACAGCGATAGCCTGGCGGTGATTGCCGGCCTGCTGGATTGTGACAGAGAAGCTGCAGGAACTTATGGGCCCAGTGGGGAGACAGAAATACTGCTGGCTCAAATATGGCGCAGCCTGTTACCAAATCTCGACCAGGGTGATAGTTTAAGTCGCATAGACGACTTTTTTGCCGTGGGCGGTTACTCACTGCTGACGGTTAAACTGGCCGCGGAAATCGAGCGCACCTGGCAGGTAAGCCTGGCCATCACGGAGATTTTTGCCGGCCCCAATATTGCCGCCATGGCGCGACTGATTGATAATTTGCGGCAACGATAATGAAAGGCAAATTCCGCCGGCGCCGGAGTCTGTCCCCGACGATCAAAAAATAATCCTTTGGATCACTATGACCTACCAGCAAGCGCTCGATATTCGCGTAGAGAATGTCAGTCACCAGTATCGCCAGGGCGTACAGGCACTCAAAAATGTTAGTTTTGAATTGGGTACAGGCATGCATGGGCTGCTGGGCGAAAACGGTGCAGGAAAAAGCACCTTGATGCGCATCATCTGCTCACTGCTTACACCCAGTGCCGGCAATGTGTGTATTGCTGGCTTCGATGTTGTCAAAGAACGCCACCAGGTACGCCAGTTGCTGGGATATTTACCACAGGAATTTGGTGCCTGGAGAAACCATCGGGTTAGTGAAGTGTTGGATACATTGGCGATGTTGTCCGGTATGACAGCTTCGCGCGATCGCCATAAGCGCATCCATGAAGTCCTGGCGATGGTGGGCCTGGACAAGGTCGCCGGGCGAAAGGTCGGCCATTTATCCGGCGGCATGCTGCGTCGCCTCGGGGTTGCCCAGGCGCTGGTGCACAATCCCAGAATTCTGGTGATGGACGAGCCCACAGTGGGATTGGATCCGGAAGAGCGGCTGCGATTCCGCCAGCTCATTGGCGAGCTGAGCCGCGACAGGGTGATTTTACTCTCGACCCATATTGTGGCCGACCTGGGGGCCAGCTGTGAACAGCTGTGCCTGATGGTTCAGGGCCAGCTGAAGTTTTGTGGCAAACCGCAGGATCTGATCAACCGGGCCGCGGGGAAGGTGTGGCAGGTGTCGCTGTCCCGCGCCGACGAGGCCTCGGTGCCGGATAGCTTTGAGGTGGTTTCCCGGCAGACCCGCGGTGGTCAGAGCCTGGTGCGTGGCGTCTGCCACGATCACCAAATCCCCGAGGGGGCCGCAGCGGCGGATAATATTACCCTGGAAGAGGCGTATCTGGCGTTTACTGCCGACACCGGAAAACACGCAGCTTGAGACTATAAGACTAAATTCAGTCGCCCATGGCGCAGGCCTGGAATAAACCGCCGCGCAGACTGCGAACTGACAAAAAGGAGCCGCACCATTTTTACCTTCAGCAATATTTTCGCATTTGGTGTATCGGAAAAGCGCTTGACCATGCGCCTGATTCGCTATTGGCTTTTCCTTGTGATTGCCTACTTGGTGGGTCTGGGTATTTATATCTATTACTCGGCCATCCATACTTTTTTGTCGTCCGTTTCCGCATCTCTGGGCTTTATGTCGCCACGCTTTTTAATGGCGGCCATCGGCGTCTTATACCTGTTTGTATTTTTGTTTGGCGTCGTATTTTTTGCCTTTGATCTGCGTTCGCGGGACCTGCGGGAGCGGATCTCGGAGGTGCTGGACGCAAAACCCTACAGCAACTGCGATCTGGTATTCGGCCGGTTTTTCGCGCTGGTGGCACTGTCCTGGCTGCCACTGGCGCTGTTTGCCCTATTGCTCCAAGGGCTGGGTTTGGTGTTGCCACTTCTGGGTTCGCCGCTCGGGCGTACCCTTGAACCGGTATCTCTGCTGGGTTTTGTCACGCTTGTGGCTCTGCCGGCCATCCTATTTTGCTGCGCACTGGTGTATTTCATCAGTGTACTGGTGCGGCAGCAATTCGTCGCTTTGGGGGTTTCGCTGCTGCTCCTGGTGGGTTTGTACACCCTTTCCGTGGGCAGGGCGCCTTTCCCGGTCTCCTCCACACTGGATATGCTCGGTGTGATGCAGGTACCGCTGGGGTCGGACCTTGTGCCCAACATGCTGATCGACGGTTTTGCCTGGCTGCAGCGCCTGGCGGTATGTCTGCTCGCCATCGGCCTGCTGTTTTTTGCCGCCGTTTTGCATCCGCGAATCAACGACCGTTCAAACCTCGGGCCATTGATAGGTGGTGGCGTCTTTGCCGGTATCGCCGTAGCCATGCTGCTGGTGGTTTTCTTTGCCCGCCAAGGGGAGGTTGAGCAATATCTCGCCTGGCAAACGGCGCATCGGGTCGCCAGCGGACCGGCACAAATAGAGATCAAACAGGTTAGCGCGGACGTCGACATTTCTCCGGGTGAACAGATGACGGTGGATTACCGGGCCACCATTGGAACACTGGCGGATTCGCCTGTGCATACCCTGCTACTGTCCCTAAATCCCGGTTTTGCGCTGGAATCCGTAGCGGTTGACGATGTCGCCACGGAAAAAACCAGTTTTTCCCTGGGGCTGTTATCGGTGAATCTCGACTCCCCGCTGCCACCTGGTGGGGAAGTGGAACTGCATATTCGCTACAGGGGTCAGCCGGATACCAGGTTTGGTTATCTTGACGAAATTCTCAACCGTTATGCACAGAGTGTTAACAGTGCAGATATAACGCTGCTCGGCAAGCGGGTGGGTCTGTTCGATGGGCGTTTCGTGGCTTTGACACCGGGTCTGCGCTGGTTGCCGGCGGCGGGCAGCGAGTACGGCCGCAGTGATACCCGCATACGCGGCAGGGATACTTATAGCCTGCGTATGAATCTGAGTGTGCCCAAAGGTTGGGATGTGGCGGGCCCGGGCTACGGAAAGCAGCTGGAACAGGATGGCCGGGCAGTGTATCAATTTGTCCCGGCCATCGACCTGTCGGAGGTGGCGGTTGTCACTGCGCCCTTTCGCCGCTTTGCAACAAAAGTTGACGGCATAGAGTTTGCCCTGCTCCTACACCCGGATCACCTGGATAACCTGGAGTTCCTGACCACCGGGAGCAGCCAGTTGCGGGAGTGGCTGTCCACACGTCTGGCATTGGCGAAAGAGGCGGGTCTCGATTACCCATTTCGCGCCTTTACCCTGGTGGAGGTGCCCAATTACCTGCGGGGTTATGGCGGCGGTTGGAGAATGGACTCCATCATGGCCCTGCCCGCTATGGTGCTGCTGAAGGAGACGGGCCTGCCCACCGCGCGTTTTGATTTCGACCCGGTGGCTACGTTTGGCGGTGGAAGGGCCCACGCCGATGCTGAAGGTGGCGCAGCCATTGTGGTGCGCAACCGTTTGGAGGATTTTTTCACCAATGATTTTACCGGCGGCAATGTGTTTACCGGGCTCGCGGGTTCGTTTTTCTCCCACCGGGCCGGGGCTGTGGGGGCCGACGCCCTGGCACTGGATTATGCGCTGGAGCAACTGGCCACACTGGTGATATCGGGACAGCGCAGTTACTTTTCCGCGGCGCGCCTGGTGGATCTCAACAAGGCGCTGGAAGCCTTTATGAAGGTACCCGAAAGGCCCGGTCAACGATTATCAGATCGCATGTTCAGCGCCCTCGCGTCGGATCCGGAGATACTGGCAAACCTGCGCGATGTACCCCTGGGCGAGGTGGACCCCTGGCAGTCGTCATCCCTGGCAGTGGAGGTATTGGCCCTGAAAGCGGGTGCTTTTGCGGAACTGGTGTACGACCTGCTGGGTCCCCGCGACAGCGGCGTCCTGTTGTCCCGCCTGCTGGACCGAAGCCGCCAAGGCACCTTTTCCCGCGCCGATGTGGAAGCTGAACTGAATGATCTTGCACCACAATTGGCGGACTTGGTGGGGGACTGGTTTGGCAGCAGTAAAATCGCCCGAACGGCCATCACCAACAGTTCTCTCTATCAGCTGCCGGATTCAAAAAACGGTGATCTGCGCTATCAACTCCTGATCGATGTGGGTAACAGCGCTGAAGTGGCAGGCTTTTTCCGGGTGGCCTGGGCTATGGAGAATAATGGTCGCCGGAATTACAGTGAGCCACAAAAACTGGATGCCGGCGCAGAACTCCGTTTTGGCACTGTGCTTTCGGCACCGCCGGCCCAGGTATTTATTGAACCCTACCTGACGCAGGGAGACGAGGAGGAGGGACAGTTGCAGGTGCTGTTGTCCAACCAAAATCTGCAGCGGCGCGATATTGAGCCTGTGGAAGGGACTCTGCAACTCAACCGCGCTGAAGACAAGCCTGTGGCGAGCGGACAGCCAGCTGCGCAACAACCGGTCGCCGCACCGACTCCGGACAACCCAACATAAGATCTTGTTATGCCGCTGAATAGATTGCGACGCAGGCGCCAATGCGCACTGCTGGTTTCGCTTTTGGCCCTGTGCGCCTGCCAGCCTCCCGCCGATCCGGAAGTGGTGGACTTCAAGGTGCCGGTCAACATCTCCGAAGTGCAGGTTAGCACCGTGCAGGAAGTGCTTAAAACCACCGGCACAGTGCGCGCTCCGGAAGTGATTTCCCTCACGGTGCTGACTCCCGGCCTGTTGCAGTTGGGTATCGGCGAAAACGGGCGCCTGGCAGAAGGTGATAGCGTCAAGGCGGGCGATGTGGTCGCCAGTGTAACCGGTGAGGAGGTGCGACTGGCCGCGGCCCTCCAGGTGGCGCGGGAGAAACTCAGTGTGGCGCGCAAGAATCTCGAAGTCACCAGTTCCCTTTACGACAAAAAACTGGTCACCGTGGAGGATTACGGCAGGGCCAAGACTGTCTATGAAGATGCAAAGCTCGCCTATGAACAGTCCATTCACATAGATAGCAGAAACCAAATTGTCACACCTATTGACGGCGTGATCCTGAGTCTGGTCCGCGATCGCCAGGACCGTGTTATGGCCGACGGGCAAATGCTGGATGCGGGACAGGTGGTAGCACAAATCGCCCCCCTGGATACCCTGGTGGTGGACATCGACCTGGTCAGCCGGGACATCGGCCGGGTGCACCCGGGGCTCGAAGCCTGGGCCAGTTACCACGCCTGGCCAGAGCAGAAATTCAGCGGCCGGGTATTGCGCATGGCGCCGACCCTGGACGAGCGCACCCGCGCTCTGCGTGCGGAAGTGGCGATTGACAACCAGGCGGGCTTGATGCGTCCGGGCATGTTCGTTGAAGTCAGCGTGGTAGTGGAACAGCGCGAGAATGTGCCAGTGGTGCCAAGACAGGCCCTGGCGCAAAGGGGTGGCCGGCGGGTGGTCTTCGTTGTGGAGGGCGGCCGCGCCATACGCAGAGAAGTGGAGCTGGGTATCGGCGATGATCACGTCGTCGAGGTTATCAAGGGCGTCAGTGCGGGCGATAGAGTGGTCAGCTTCGGATTGGAGACGCTCGCGGACCAAATGCCTGTACGAGTGGTGGGGAACTAGGCCTCTTGCGTCAAAGAAAGCACCAATCGAGGTACGAGGAGAGAGGTTTGGTTGTTCCAAATGAGCGACGAGCAACGAAGGGTGGCGCCTTTTTGGGCACAACCCGAAGGGCTGCCCCTGGTTTCGCCCCCTGCGGCGTCAGACATCGCTTGTGTTGGCTAGCCACACTGCGGAGCTTCTGTTTTACAGGCCACAACACCAGTGGCAGCAGGGCTGACTCCGCTTGTGTGAGCAGGTCCTAGCCATGCAATACCTGGCAGGACTCGCCATTCGCCGGCCGGTAGCGGTATTGGTGACGGTCATTGTTCTGGCCGTGCTGGGCCTGGACGCCTGGCGCAAGCTGCCGGTGGAGCTGTTTCCCGATTTACGCAGTCCCACGGTGCTGATTGCGATCACCTCCGGCGATCGTCCGGCGCAGCAAATGGAGAGGATTTACGGAGAGCGGCTGGAACAGCAGTTGTTTACGGTGGCGGGCATCAAAAGCATTACGCAGACTGCCCGCAACGGGCGCCTGGTGTGCCGGGTGACCTTCGACTGGGATGTCGATGTGGATATGGCCGTGGTGGATGTCAACCGGGCGGTGGCCCCGATCGCCGGCGACCGGGAAGTGGATCAGCTGCGGATTAGCCGTCAGGATTCGCGCCTCAGCCCGGTCATGGTGTTGGGAATCACCGCCGGCGCCAGCCAGCTGGATCTGGCGGACCTGCGAAGTCTGGCCAGGCGGGAATTGGCACCGGTGTTGGAACAGCTGCCCGGGGTCGCCCAGGTGCGTGTGGGCGGTGGCCGAGTGCGTGAAGTAAAAGTCAGAATAGATCCGGTCAGGCTCAAGGCCTACGGCTTCACCGTCACTGAGGTGCGCAATCAGATTCGCGCCAATAACCTGGACGTCAATGCCGGCACTCTGGAAGAGGGCGGCGAGATGTATCTGGTGCACGGCAAGTCCCGTTTTGTGGCGCCGGAAGATGTGGCTCAGGTGGTGTTGGGCTATGCCGAGGGCGAAAGGAGCAGTCTGCCGGTCAGAGTGTCTGATATCGCCGCTGTCCAGGTGGGCCACGCCGATGTGGACAATACGGTCCGCGTCGATGGCGGCGAAGGTGTGGGACTGTTTGTTTACAAAGAGGCCGACGCCAATACCGTAGAAGTCTCCTCCACCCTGCGCCAGGCACTCGAACAGCTCAAATCCGATATGCCCGGGTTGCAATTGACCCTGGTGAACGATGAATCCTCTCTGATCCTCGATGCCATTGCCGACGTCGAGGCCGCGGCGCTCATCGGGGTGCTATTGGCGGTATCGGTTCTGGTGGCGTTTCTGCGCAGTGCGGGTGCGGTGGTTATTGTCGCCATCGCGGTACCGGTATCCATGCTGGTGGCTGTACTGGCGCTGGGTCTCACCGGCCGCAGTCTCAACCTGATGACTCTGGGCGGTCTGGCGCTCGGTGCCGGTATGCTGGTGGATAACACTATCGTGGTTATCGAAAGCATTTTCCGCCGCCGCGAGCGCGGGGATACACCCGCGCAGGCGGCGATAACGGGTGTGGGTCGGGTGGGCGGCGCCATCGCCGCCAGTACCCTCACCACCTGTGTCGTATTTTTGCCGCTTATTTTCCTGGAAGGTCTGGCCTCGCGACTGGTGGAGGGTATCGCCTTTGCCGTTGTGATTTCATTGACTGCATCGCTACTGGTGGCCCTGTTTCTGATTCCCGTGCTGGCTTCCGGTCTTTTGCCCCAGGGTGTGCACAGGGTTAGGGACAATGTGCGCAGCGATAGGGTGGAACTGTGGGTCGGTCGTCTGTTGCACCGGCCGGGCCAGGTAACTCTGGTCGCACTGTTGGGCACAGCAACGGCCGCATTTGGACTGTCGCAGTTGGGTACGGAACTTATACCGCCATCCGACCCCCGGCAGTTTTCAGTCCAGGTCCGCGCTGAAGCCGGTTCGGATCTGGAGGCCACCCAGCACGCGGTGGCGCAGATCGAGAACATCATCACCGCCGCAGCCGATACGGGTGTGGGGGCGATACTGTCGGAAGTGGGGCGCCTGAAGGATGACGATCGTATCATTCGCGAGCGCTACAGCGACGAGCATACTGCGGTAATACACGTGCGCCTGTTACCCGCCGAGTCCGCCGCAACTGTGGTGGCAGCGGCCAGGCCGGCCCTGGACCGGCTGCACGGTATGAAGCTCGACTGGCAGCTGGGCAACAATGCCATTGGCCGCGCTCTGGGCACCCAGGCTGCGCCCATCACTGTGGAACTGCAGGGGCGCTCACTGGATAACCTGCGGCGGGCCAGCGGACAGGTGGTACAGGCCATGCAGCAACTGCCTGCGGTGTGGAATGTCAGTTCCTCATTTTCCGGGGCCCCCAAAGAGGTGCACCTGCGCTTGAAAAGACCCTTGGCCGACGGCCTGGGGGTGGACCTCGAAACACTGCGGACAGTGATCAGCGCAGCCCTGGATGGATTGCAGGCGACGGAATTTGCGATGGGGGATGAGACCCGTCAGGTGGTGATTGAAATGCCCCATATCAACCTGCAATCCTTGCTGGGACTTTCATTTACTGCGCCCAGTGGCCAACTTGTCAGCGTTGGAGATGTGGTTGACCTGCAAATACGGGATGGCGCCCGGGAAATTATCCGGCGGGATCAGCGAAGGGTGGCTCAGGTCACGGCGCTCACCGCCGAGGGTGTCAATGCACCCCAGGCGCGCGCCCAGGTGGTGCAGGCATTGTTGCAAATTCCGTTGCCACCAGGCATTCAGGCCAAGTTGAGCGGTGCGGAGCAACAGCGGCAGGAAACTTTTTCCGAGCTATACAGCATGGCCGCTCTGGCCCTGCTTCTGGTATTTATGGTGCTGGCCGCGCACTTTGAATCCCTGCGGGCGCCTTTCATTATACTGTCAACCGTTCCGATGGCGCTGGTGGGGGTAGCTTTGGTGCTACTGCCACAGGGTCAGCCACTGGGCGTGATGGCGGGGTTGGGGCTGGTGATCCTGGCCGGCATCGCCGTCAACGATGCGATTCTTTACGCCCAGAGTGCGCGCCAGCTGTGTGCGGAGGGAGTGCCATTTCCCCGAGCGCTGGCCCGGGCAGTGGCCGTGCGTTTGCGGCCGATTGTGATGACCACCGCCACCACCGTGCTGTCGCTGCTGCCGCTGGCCATTACCGGCGACCAGGGAGCGGAGCTGCGAAGCCCCCTCGCGTGGACAGTGATCGGTGGCCTGATTTTTTCCACCCTGGCGTGTCTGACAGTGGTTCCCTGTTTGTTCCTCCTGGTTAAACCCTTCCCCCATGAATCCCCGCAAGCCCGCCATTAAGGGCCCGGCAAGCACAGTGCTCACACTGCCGATACTGCGCCCGGTTGCGGTATCCATGCTGTTTTTGGCCCTGTCCCTGCTGGGAGTGTTCGCCTGGCGGCAGATTCCCGTGGAGTTGTTGCCCATGCTCTCGGGAGAGCGGTTGCATGTGCAGATTTACCGGCCGGGCGCGCGGCCGGAAGTTCTCGAAGAGGATATCCTGCGGCCACTGGAGAATCAGATTGCCACCCTGGCCGGCGTCACTGAGACATCGGCGGAAATCGTCGGTGACAAGGCCAGGCTGACGGTGGAATTTGAACCGGGTGTGGACCGCCGGGTGCGGGGGCTGGAGCTGCGGCAAGTCGCAGCCCAGATAGTGCGGGAACAACCCGCCGGGACGGTTATCCGGGTCGCGGAGCAGGATAGCTCCCGCATCAGTCGGTTTGTTATGAGCGTCCAGGTACTGGGGCAGGGGGACGTGGATACATTGCGGGATTTTGTCGACGAGCAGATACGCCCGCAATTGGAATCCGTGCCCGGTGTCAGCCAGATACTTGTGCTGGGGGGCGCCGGACGTGAGGTGGCCATCCGGGTCGACGCGAATCGCTGTGCTCAGTTGGGTATTGAGGTGGACCGGATCGCCGCAGTCCTGGAGCAGGCGATGCCCGGCTCGCGGCGCCTGGGTGATCTGGCTGGTGACACGGAGCGTCTGAGTCTGGTGTTGGACGGCACACCGGAAGCTGTCACTGCTCTGGGAGAGATTCAGTTGCTCCCGGATCGCCCCGTGCTCCTGCGCCACGTGGCCGATATAGAGCTTGCCCCGGCCCCCAGGGACAGTGTTTCGAGGGTGAATGGAAAACCCGCCGTCACCCTGGTGGTGTTTCAGGAGCAGGGGGCCAATCTGCTGCAGCTGGGTGTACACCTGCAGGACCTGGTGCAGGGTATGCAGGTGCGATACCAGCCTCTGGGACTAGAGTTTTACCGGAGTTTCGATGCCTCCGAGGTCATTGATGGGCAATTGTCACAGCTCAAGCAACTTGCCCTGTCCGGCTTTGCCATCGCACTGGTGGTCCTGTTTCTTTTTCTGCGCTCCATGCGGGCAATCGCCGTGGTGTCGGTGGCAGTGCCCACCAGCCTCCTGATCGCGGGGGCTCTGCTTTATCTGGGTGGCTATAGTCTGAATTTGATTACGCTGTTCGGGCTGGTGATTGGCATCGGCATGCTGGTGGATAACAGTATCGTCGTGTTCGAAGCCGTGCAAAGGCAACGGGAGAGGGGCGCGGACATAGCCGCGGCATCGGCGACCGGGATTACCCGGAGCCTGCGCGCCATTGTCACCGCAAGTGCCACCAACGCCATTGTTTTTGTACCGCTGCTGTATATCGACGCAGTGCCGCACAGTGTCCGCCAGGTGCTCAATAACATAGTCCCAGCGATAGTGTTTCCCCTGGCGGCCTCGCTTCTGGTGGCCACTGGACTGGTTCCTATGCTGGCCCGCCATTTCGCTATCGGCCGTCAAGCGGGGCCATCTACTGGCGGCAATGCCGCCCGGCGCGCGCGCGAGCTTATCCTGGCGCTGCTCAAGGTCAGCCTGCGCCGGCCCAGCCCCTGGGCCCTGGGTCTCGCTCTGGTGTTGGGTCTGACCCTGGTATTGGCAGCCCCCTGGGTACTGGTGCAGTCGATTTCCCAGACGCCGGGTGACACCGAGCAGTTTCGCATGGAGGTCACCTTTAATAGGCTCGGTTCACTGGAGGCCGCCGGTCTGGTGTTCGAGCATCTGGAAAGCGCGGCACTGTCGACCGAGGCAGTGGAACGGGTGGAAAGCAGTTTTCGCTTCGATCAGGGCACTCTGACGCTGCATTTGTTGGAGGACTCCCAGCGCCCGGCCGGTGTCGATGCGTCCTCAGTGCGTCGGGCACTGTATCGGGCCGCCCGGGATTTGGGTAATGTCCGCCTGTCGCTGCTCAACTCTGCCGGGAATGGTGATGACACCGCGACTGGCGTCCTGGGTGAAGAAAAAAGCTACATAGCGCTGTCCGGCCCGGACAGCGGCCTGCTCAGTCAGATGGCCGAAGATGTCGCTGCTCGGTTGGCGGCGCTGCCAATGGTGGAGAGCGCCGAGGTGGACAGGGCCACCGGCACCCGGCAGTTGAATATAGCGCTGAATTACCAGAGCCTGGCGGCCCACCGATTGACTGTGGCGGATACCATCGATGCACTGAGCCTGTTAGGCCGCGAAGGGCGGCCGTTAAGCCTCGGGTTTCCCCTGCCAAGCGGGAGGGAATTACCAATAACCCTGCGGCGGGAATTACCCGATGATACCCACCTGAACGCCCGTATCGAGCGACTATTTGCCCTCACGGATCGCGGGACCATTTCGCTGGACGAAGTTGTCAATACGGAAAAGCAGGCCGCTCCGGCAGCGATTCGCCGCGAAAATGGCCGGCGCGAAATGCGCGTGGATTTTTCCCTGCGCGACGATGCACCGCGCACCGGGCCAGGCCGCACCCGCCTGGAAGCGGACATCGATCGGGTCATTGCGCAGACCTATATCCCGGATGGGTACCGGGTGATGAACACCGGTGGCGGAGAAACGAAATCCTGGTTTATGTTGCTGGCCCTGCCGATCCTCTTGCTGTTGTTTGCCGTTCTGGCCATTTCGTTTGAGTCATTTACCTTGCCGGCGCTGATTTTGGCCGCAGTACCTCTCACGCTGTTCGGCGCTGTGTGGGCGCTGTTTCTGACCAACATGGGGTTTGCCCTCACCGCCGTGGTGGGATTGGTGGTGCTATTGGGTCTGACGGTCAACCCGGCGGTCCTGTTGGTGGATCGTATGCAACACTATGTGTTCGCCACCAAGCGCGCGAATCCGGGTGCGGCAGCCATGCTGGCAGTGCGGGAGCGGGTGCGCCCGGTATTAATGACTGCCGCGACTACCATTGCGGGGCTCTGGCCCCTGGCATTGAGCGACGGGGGGGAACTGGACATATGGCCGCCTTTCGCCACGGTGGTTATCGGCGGCCTGGTGGCCTCCACCCTGTTGACTCTGCTGGTTATCCCCATGGGCTTTGTGGCATTGGCTCGTGTTGACCACCGTATCCGACGCAGCCGGGGCTGGACTTTATTAATCCCGGCAATGGCCATAGTGGTGGGCGTCGCCTGGGTATGGCAGCTAATGCCTATGGTGTACCCAGACGCCGCAACTGCCGCGTCTTTCTTTGCCAGCCTGGCATTGGTGTTGGCCATTGCCTGGCTGTGGTGGCGGGCTACCGCAGTTCCCCAGGAGATGGATCTGGCATCTCGCCCCCTGAGCCTAGAAGTGAAATACCTGAGTAAATGCTATGGCGCTCCGGGCCAGCTGCTGCGCGCCTGGCGCAATCCCCATACACCGGAGGTGGAGGATCGCCGGCTGGGCACTCTCACCTATCTGCTGTTGGGCGCGGCCTGTATTTATATCGCCATCGGAGCCCAGTATCTGATCTGGTTGCTGGTGTTTGCCTACCTGGCCCAGTTCTTTGCACGGCAGGGCTGGGCATATTGGAGTGCCGGCATGGAGGACAACACAGCGCAGCGGGTTAAGAGACTGCTGCCCTGGCTGACACTGTTGTCCCTGGGGGTGCCGCTAACCTTGTGGCCCCTGCTGCAAGAGGAAACCCTGCGACTGCCGCTGCCGGTATTGATCCTGCTGGCAGCAGTGACTTTATTTATCCAGCGGGGGTTGGCGCCAGTTCAAACAGTTGGTGAAATAAGGGGCTGGCGTCGTTGGCGGGCTTCCTGGCACAGGTTTTGTCGACGTCTGTTGAGCCCCGGCCAGGCGCTGGATCAGCATCGGGCACTGCAGGGCCTGAATTTTCTCGCCCACCCCGGCATGATTGGCGTGCTGGGACCTAATGGCGCCGGCAAGACAACCCTGTTGCGCATACTCGCCGGTATCCTCGCACCCTCCACCGGCACTGTGCACTACGCGGGTGTCGAGGGGCGCAAAGTCACCAGACAAAAATCGGGACTGATTGGGTTCCTGCCACAGGAGTTCGGTCTCCCCAGCCATATGAGTGGCTGGGAGTACCTGGAATATTATGCGCTGTTGTACGGACTGGAAGACGCCGAGGGGCGCCGGCAACGACTGCGGCAATTACTGGAGGATGTGGGCCTTCTCGATAAGGCCGGGGCGAATATTGGCAGTTACTCGGGCGGGATGCGACAGCGTCTTGCCATTGCCAGAACCCTGATTCACAACCCGTCGATCATCATTGTGGATGAGCCCACGGTCGGGCTGGACCCCCGCGAGCGTATTCGCCTGCGGAATCTATTGGCGAAACTGGCTACTGGGCGGATAGTGCTCTTTTCCACCCACGTTATCGAAGACGTGGCGGTGTCCTGTGATCGTGTCCTGGTCATTCAGCGGGGCCAACTGGTTTACGATGGCAACACCGAGCGGCTGTCGCGCCTGGCCCAGGGCAGGGTATGGCAGCTGGCGGTGCAGCCGGAGCAGGTGAGTGATATCGAGCAGCGATTCAAGGTGGTTCAGCAAACCGTCGATGGCAGCGGTGGTGTAATACTCAAAATCCTGTCTCCAACATCCCCCGGTGACGATGCCGTCGCCATAGACGCCGGTCTGGAAGAAGGTTATCTGCAATTACTTTACGGTGAAGCCGGGCAGGCGGAGCCAGCCATGACAATAGCGACGGAGGCGCATGAAAGCCGTGAGCCTGTATAAGCGTGTTGGCGCCCTAATACGGTTGTGGCAATTGTCGATTCGCTGGCAACTCGGCATTCCCGTTGGCTGGCTATTGGCCATTTTGCTGCTCTGGCCGGGCATGCACTTTCTGGCTGCCAGCCTGTGGATGGAAAATGGATACGACCTCCGACAGGTGCAAAATCAACTCATCGGTTTCCCGGCCTATTTGATCGCGGTGTTGCTGGGCGCGCGCCTGATCGCCCGGGAAGTCGACAAGCGCACACTCGAAGTGGCCTATACACTCCCGCGGGGCATTGGCTTTGTATGGTGGCAAAAAATGTGGGCCGCCAGCCTCTTACTGTGTATCTGTACTCTGTGTCTGGCCCTGGCCGCAGCCTTGCTGCGCCCCTATCCCGGTTGGATTTTACTGCAGGCGCTGGCCGGTACCATCTTCTATTTTATTCTGGCCTGTGTTCTTGGAACCTGGCTGCGCAGCGAATTTTCCGCGCAGTTACTGGCGTTTGTGGCCCTGGGATTTAATCTGCTGGCCAGCCAAAATCACTGGCTGCCTCTGTTCAACCCACTGCGCCTGGAAGACGTCGACAGTCACCAGCAGTGGACCATGATGTGGCAGAACTTCACTCTGGTGACCGCCGTGGTATTGATTTGCGGCAGCCTTGCCTGGCTGCGTATCCAGAGCAGCGAAAACACCCTGCGCTAGGACCTGTTCCCTCCCCGATATTGAGCGTCAACCTCTATGCAAACCACCTCCAACTCCAGCACCCAAACCGCGCAGCAGTTGAGCCAGGCCCAGCGCAGACTGTGGCAGATCGAGCGAATTTGTGGGCGGAGATCGTTGCCCAATTGTATTTTGGCATTGAGGCTGCAGGGCGAAGGTGAACAGTCCCGGCAGGCCCTGTCGGAGCGGATGTGGAAAGCCCTAGAGACTATTGTCGGTACAAACTCTCCGCTCAGGTCCCATCTGGTAGTCGACAGCGAGCCCAGGTGGCAGGAGCAACGGAATTTTTCTCTTCCGATACACCGGCACTTCAACGAAGCGGAGAAATGCATTCACCAACAATATCTGGCGGCCTTCGATCTTGAGACTGAACTGCCATGGCGTGCTTTTCAGATAGATGACCAGGGGGCACAGATTTGGGTGCTGGTATTTCACCCATTGGTGATGAATGGGCAGGGTCTGGACGACTTTTTTACACAGCTCCAAAGTCAGCTAATGAACCTGGACCGGTCCCGGTTGCAGCCAGCTGAAAAGGCGCAGGACACGGCGCCAGACAGCCAGTCCTTTGCCGACCTGATGGCGAAAGCCTGCGAACTGCAGGCGATGCCCACAGACTTTGCCAGGGATGCGGTAAAACACTTCGACTGCCGGCAACTCTCCTGCGCGCTGGAGGTGGACCCATCCGTTTCCAGTGCTGCTTTGGGTGAAGCTTTGCTGGGTTGTTTTAGTCTATTGCTTGCGCGTTACGGACAGCAATCCGAACTGCTTATCGGCGTGAGCGGACTGGGAGAGCAGAGTCATGGCACAGATGCGCTCGCCGCCCTGCGACCTATGCAACTTCGGGTTGATGAAGATCTGACAGTGACGCAATTCGGTGCGCACATCTCGGCACAACTGGCGGCGATGCGAAGGGATTCACCCCTGTCCATCGAGGGTTTTGTTGCGCAGGGTATCAGTGCCAATGCGATGAGCTTTGTGCCTGTCGCTCAGTATGCGTTTACTTTGGAAGAGGCGTGCGGCAGCGATGACCCGGCCTCCTGTGCAAATGGGGTGAGTAGAATAGCACTGCCGCAGGCAGAGCGGACACTCGCGCACAACGATCTGGCCTTGCGGGTTCGTCTATGCGGGCCCAGGGCCGAATGCACACTAGTGTACGCAAAGCACCTGTTTAGCGACCGACGTATCAAGCGTATGGTGGACCATCTGCAGCGACTCTGGCAGGCAATGCAGAATACCACCGTGCCTTTGTGCTCCCTGGATATGATGACGGATGAGGAACACCAGCTGGTCCAAAAGCTCAATGCTACGGCCGCACCGGCTATTTCAGTGCGCATCGACGAAGCCGTCGCCAGACAGTGCGACCAGGTGGCGTCGCGGACCGCAATTATCGATGGGGATCGCCAGTTGACTTACGGGCAATTGGCGCAGCAAATCGATCAGGTGGCTTCAGGACTTTGTGCTTTGGGTGTGGAGGCGGGAACCCCTGTGGGTGTGTTTATGCCCCGTGGTCTGGAGCTGGTGGTCTGCGCCACGGCAATTTTGCGCTGCGGCGCCGTTTACGTGCCCTTGGACCGCCAGTATCCTCCAGCCCGGATAGCTACCATTGCGGGCAAATTCTCACTGCCACTCATCGTCACTCTGAATCCTGCCGATAGGGAAGCGTTGCCCGGTCAATGTGTGAGCTGGTCGCAACTGGTGCAGCTGATTGGCAGCTTGTGCAAGCCTGAGAATTCGTCACCCACACCGGGAGACGCCGCCTATCTCATGTTCACTTCGGGATCCACCGGGGAACCCAAAGGCGTGCTGGCCAGCCATGCAAGCGTGATGAACCGCATTGGCTGGGCGGAGTCCAGGCTGGATATCAATGCGCAATCCATCTGTTGCTTTAAGACAAGGCTGGCCTTTGTCGATCATATCAGTGAGTTGTTTCAGGCGTTGGTTTGCGGCGCGACTCTGGTAATCGCCGATGAGGACACAGTACTGGACCCGGCGCGGTTCAGTCGCTATTGCCAGGCGCAGGGAATAACCCACCTGACCCTGGTGCCAAGCTACCTGGATATACTTGCCCGTGCCGATGCCCTGGCCGAAATGCGGAGTTTAAAGGTGTTGATCTCCAGCGGGGAGCCGCTGAGTTTCGGAATGGCGCGGCAGGTCATGGGGCAATTGCCGGCGGTAAGACTGTTCAATATCTATGGAATGACCGAGGCGGGTGCCGACAGCCTGGCTTACGAAGTACCACTGCACAGTGAAGTCTCGCTGGCCGGCTTTTTTTCCTCCAGTGCAATTACCAGCGGGTTTGACTCCCAGGCCCCGGAGGATGATCTGGTGGAAACCTATACCCGGCCGGGCGTCAGCCTGGCATCACTGACGGGACAGTTTACCGATACGGATTGCCCCGCCCAGGGGATAAGTGAAGACGAATACCGCACCTATTTAAACCAGCAGGTACTCCCCTATACGGTCAATGTGGGATCGGGTAAATTTGTTGGTCATATGACTTCCGCGTTGCCGGGGTTTATGGCCGAATTGAGCGCGCAGATATCCCAAATGAACCAGAATATGGTGAAGGTTGAGACATCCAAAGCGCTAACCTTGTTGGAGCGGCAGCTGATCGCCACGTTGCACCGGATGTTTTATGGGGAATCGGATGCGACTCAGGTGCAGGATCCCGCCTATGTATTTGGCCTGGTGGCCAGTGGTGGCAGCAGTGCCAATATCACTGCCATGTGGAACGCCCGGCAGCAGGCACTGATGGCTCAAGGGTTGAGCAAGGCCGATATAGATCGGCTCGGCGCTTTTAATGCACTGTCCCGCACCGGGCATAAAAAATTTACCATTGTCGCGTCGCGTCTCGCCCACTACTCCACCCGCAAGGCAGTCTCCTTACTGGGGCTGGGGGAAGAAAACCTGATAGTCCTGCGGCAGCACCGGGATCAGCGGGCGGATCTGGAGCATCTTAAACAGACCCTCCAGCGTTGTCGCGATGAATCCATCCTGGTCATTGCGGTGATTGGCATAGCCGGTGCCACTGAAACGGGCACCATCGATCCAATTGAGTCCATGGGGGAAATAGCCAGCCAGTTCGGTGTGCATTTTCACGTGGATGCGGCCTGGGGCGGTGCGCTGGTATTCTCCGACCGCCACCGCCATTTACTGGCGGGAATATCCCGTGCCGATAGCATCACCCTGTGCCCCCACAAACAGCTCTACGTTCCCCAGGGGATCAGTCTCTGCCTCTTCCGCAATCCCAGATCGGTGCATGCGAGTGCCGTGCACGCGGTTTACCAGGGACAGGAGGGCAGTTTCGATATGGGGCAATATACCCTGGAGGGTTCTCGCCCGGCCATCTTCTTGTCCCTGCACGCCATGGTGAATCTAAAGGGACGGCGGGGCATCGGTGACCTGATCGATGAAGGTATTGATAAGACCCGCTACTTTGCCGGTCTGATTGACCGTCACCCGGCTTTTCAGCTGATTGGGACCCCCTCTATCAACATCCTAAATTACCGTTATATTCCCAAGGCGATGCGCCACAACCAGTCGTTCAGTGGGGAGGAGATCCGGCAGCTGGACCAGGCGGTGGAATTGATCCAGAAGCACCAATTCGAGGCGGGCAGGACCTTTGTGTCCAAGACCAGAATCCTGCATGGTGAATATGGGGACACACCAATCTCCGTCTTTCGTGTGGTGATCGCCAACCCCTTCACCCGCCGCAGTGATTTGATCGATACGTTGGACAACCAACTCTGTATCGCCGAGCAGCAGATTGAACAGCCGGCAACAGCTGGAGCCAGGGAGCCCGGCATTCACCCGGTGAGATTGGATCTTCTGGATCGCCACCAGATCTCCATTGGAACCCCCATCGACAATACCCAGGTGTTTGTCGTCGATGCCAATGGCCGCCCTTTGCCGCCGGGAATAGACGGAGAGCTGGCCATTTGTGGTGCCGGTGTGGCCCTGGAAATATCGCCGGAAAATCCGGGCGAAAGCGTTTGTTTTTCCCACCCCTACGAGAAGGGAAAAAAGCTGCTGAGAACCGGTGATTATGGCCGTTATGGCGAAGATGGAGTTATCGAATTTCGTGGCCGCAGGGATGCCAATATTAAATTGCGGGGTATGCGAATCAACCTTACCGAAATCGAACACCATATTTCGTCGATCAGCGGTGTAAGAGAATGCGCAGTATTGGTGGATTCCAGCGGTAAGGAGGCCCTGATACACGCTTTTGTGGTTTTAAATTCAAATGAAGGCGCCACTGAGCATGGAGAGCGCAAATTGCGTCAGCATCTATTGCAGCAGTTACCGGTCAGTATGATGCCAGGGGTCCTCCATTTGGTGGATTTTTTGCCCCGTACTATCAGTGGCAAGGTCCATCGCGCAAAATTAATGGAAAATTTGCGGCATGCCCAGGTTCGGGCAGGCAATGTCGATGCCGGTACACAGCAGAAACTGGCTGCACTTTGGAAGGAGGTTCTGGAGGTGTCGGCTATCACAAAGGACGATAATTTCTTTGAACTTGGAGGTCATTCTATCAGTGCCACACTTCTGCATCAGCGTGTAAAAAAAGAGCTGAAGGTAGATTTGGGGTTGCATACACTGTTTGAATTCCCCACTTTATCCCAGCAGGCCGAATTTATTGATGGTTTTGTGTAATCACTAAATAGCGTTAGCTGTCTCTATTAGCTGCCTGAAATTGGAGGCTTTTGATTTTATATAAATCCGTGTTTTGCGCAGCAGTTTGGCTGCTTAAAATTTCTCGATTTATAGTCAAGAATATTTTTAGATGGAATGCGATATTTGGTAATTGGCTTTATGTTAATGCACAGATTTTAAGGAATTATATGAATAAATATATTTTGACATTTTTGTTTTTTATATTTTCTCTTCCTGCGTATGCCGAAGATTTTGTAAAGAAACTGCCAGGATTCTTTGAAATTACGAATTCTGAGATTTATACAGTCGACTCCAAAGTGCTGGCACGAAAATATAATGTGTATGTCAAATTGCCGGCTGGGTATTCTGATGAGAAAAATAAAGATGAATCTTACCCGGTTCTGTATTTAAATGATGGGCCTCATACTTTTAAAGTTGCCTCTGGGGTGACTCATCTTAGGCAGATGAATAAAGCAATTGTGGTCGGTATTGATTTTGCTCATGGGGAGAAAGGGCAGTATAGCCGGGTTAGGGATCTAACGCCGGAATTGGATGAGAGCTGGACGAGATATAAAACCGGAGGGGCGACTCAATATCTAAAATTTATTGAAAAGGAGTTGATTCCTTTTGTGGAAAGTCACTATCGTGCCGACCCATCCAGGCGAATTCTTTCCGGACATTCTCTGGGCGGGTTGTTTGGTGCCTGGGTATTGCTCACCAAGCCCGAGTTGTTTTCCAGCTATATACTGACAAGCCCCTCCTTGTGGTTCAAGAATGAGTTGATCTTGTCCCTTGAAGATCACTATGCAACAAAACATAAGTCTCTTAATGCAAATGTATTCTTGGCAACCGGTGCTTTGGAAACTATAAAGAAAAGCCATATGCTCAATGATATGGTGGATGGACACCAGAGGTTTGTCAGGCGGTTGCGCTCGCGTAATTATCAAGGGCTACAAATTCAGGATGAAGTGGTAAATGGAACAGACCATTATTCAACCTTTCCTGTTGGATTGACCAAGGGCTTTAGATGGATCTATCAGGACCTGTGGAATCTGGGGCAATGAAAAGTAACTTTGGTCGGCCAGGCTCGCTCATAGAGCTTCCTTAGGTTTATCTAACAGTTTTCTCCAAAATGCACTCCCAGGATTTTTCAGTCCGGGTTTGCGGTGCTTGGCCGCAAACCCCTCACTAAAGTTAATTCTCGACTCCAACATCCCTGTTGGGGACACCAAGATGCTGGACCTGTTAACACCTGGCATACTGGATATTTTTAGTCGTTGACTACAAGCCCTGGCGCCTCTAGTGGGCCATGCGGTTAATTAGGTAACACATTTTTGGCTCGCTGCACTGAAGCCAGTACCGTGTCGGCGCTCTTTGTCCATTTAAATGGTTTGGCAAGATCGCGGTTATGAACACGAATAAATCGCTGCAGCTCGGCCTTCA
>NZ_JBFLAB010000064.1:0-20964 GCF_040742695.1 Microbulbifer discodermiae
CAGCCAAGCTGAATGGTCATGATCCCTTTGCGTATCTGAAAGATGTGATGCAGCGATTACCGATGCATCGCGCCAGTGCTATCGGCGAGCTGCTGCCCCATAACTGGGTTCCTGCTGACAAGGTGTGATGCCCGGACGCTTACCGACAGTGAGTGAATATGCCATGCCGACAGAGGTGGGGCCCGCATACCAGGGCACCGGCAAACCATTCCCTGGGAACTCAGGGTTTGTCCGACAAGGGACAACTGGATGAATTTTAACCGCCAGGGCAGAATTTTTAAGCAAACCGCCGTATGGGGACGCGCCTTCGCACTGATATGGAAATGGTGGACTGGAAAGCGATCTTTACTCAATGCAGTGTTATTTATTTGCAACTGCCTTTACAAAGACTGGGATGAAGCCAACCTAGATTAAAGAGAGCGATATATTCGTTGATATAGGCTATCGCGTCGATTTAGGCTTCCAATCAATCCTGATGAACAAGGTCAGCCTTAATAATATCGACGAAGGATCTCACAATAACTTTATCCAGAGAACAATCCTCTTTTATATATACCTCGTGTCATACGCGTTGATTCAACCAGTTCCAGGTACTCATGTACACGTATTCAATCTCCTGGTCACAATGGAATTTAGACTCTATCCATGACCACTGAAATGCCAGCCTAGAAGTATTTCACCCAAAAAATGGATCGCAGTACCCCAAACTTTTCACTCCCCCCGATGATAGAATTGCTTATGTAGTATTAACCCAATAAACTACCCGCTTACGAGCTATGTATCTATTGTTGAGGGAGGTCGCTAAATAATTTATAGTTAGCTTGCTCTCTAGATCGGTGCGGACATTACCTGAAACTAAGATTTCAAACTGTGGGCAGAAAAAATAATATTCAGGATGAGAGGTCAATAGATAATTGATCACTTGTCATGTGGTGGTAGAAATTACTCCCTGCGGTTAAGCACTTTAAGAGGCTCTCAATCCCCTGAGGAACTCAAACAGCTTGAAAGGTATCTTTATGGAGATCATAAATATATTGGTATATATCTCATTTTCTCTACATGCACGCACAATTTCAAAATTCTGCTGGATTCTCCCCAGAACCCCTGAGGTGCTCACACCACCCTGGCGCATTCGGATAATTGACCTTGGGAGGTAGCTGTAACTCACGCGATTGCAATATAGAAACCGGGCAATAAGCTCAAAGTCAGCAGAGACTCGATATCCCAATCGATATCCTCCCAAGCGCTCATAAACAGCACGAGAAACGAAGAATGTAGGGTGAGGTATTGTCATCCCCCATCGAATTTTGCCTGTACTGAAATTCTTAGCACTGCAGTATCTGAGAACCTTTTCAAGCCTGAATCTTTCAACTATACAAAGATCAGCAAAAAGACTCTCGGTACCCGACGTCTCCAAACTGGAAACCACCAGGGAGATCACCTCTCTATTGTCATAGACATCATCAGAATTCAGAATACCAATAAAGTCGCCAGAAGCCCGGGAAATACCTTTATTCATAGCATCATAAATACCCCTGTCAGACTCTGAAATGATGCAATCAATCCGATCTTCAAATTCCTGCAATATTTCTGGAGTGGAGTCTGTAGACGCGCCATCCACAATAATATATTCGATGGATGGATAGTCCTGTGACAGTACCGATTCAATGGTGTCTCGAATGGTTTCCGCACTGTTGTAGCAAACAGTGATGATGCTTATTTTTTTCAACGGGCCGCCCCTGTCAAATCTAGGTCAATTAGATCCCGAAGTTTCCTCATGCCCTGAAGCCGGGTTTGGACGAATTTTCCAGATACCACTCATACGTATAGGTGAGCCCCTGGGAAAGTGGAATAGATGACTTCCATCCAGACTGGTGGATCTTGGAAACATCCAATAACTTCCTGGGAACACCATCGGGCATCTCAGTATTGAATACCACCTGTCCTTGATACCCAACGATCCCGGCAATCAGCGCCGCCAGCTCTCCAATCGAGACATCCTCGCCTGTACCAACGTTGATGTGCGAGAGCATCGGCTCGGCCAAGCTATCATACTGATCCTTATCCAACTGCATCACATGGACGCAGGCCGAAGCCATATCATTGACATGCAGGAATTCCCGCTTGGGCTTTCCTGTTCCCCAGATCTCCACCAATGGTGCCTGTGACAGCCTAGCTTCATGAAAGCGCCTTATCAACGCCGGGATCACATGGGAGTTCTCTGGGTGAAAATTGTCTCCCGGCCCGTAAAGATTTGTCGGCATAATACTGCGAAAGTCGGTTCCATACTGCCGATTATATGATTCACAGAGCTTAATCCCAGCTATTTTAGCGACCGCATACGGCTCGTTGGTGGGCTCCAGTGTACCCTGGAGCAAGGCCCCTTCACGGATTGGCTGATGGGCCAACTTCGGGTAAATACAGGACGAACCGAGAAACAGTAACTTGGAGACCCCAAACTGTTGCGAGTGGTGGATGACATTACTCTCCAACATAAGGTTCTGGTAAATAAATTCTGCGGGATAGGTGTTATTCGCATGGATACCACCCACCTTTGCGGCGGCCAGGTAAACGATATCCGGTTTCTCCTGGGCGAAAAACGTCCTGACGTCACTTTGGTTAGTTAGGTCAAGCTCCGCCCTTGTGCGGACTAGAATGTTCTCAAAACCCTGCTGCTCAAGCTCTCGACAAATCGCAGCGCCCACCATACCCTGATGACCGGCGACATATACACGCGTCCCCAAGCTCATCGATCTCCCTGGCTTAAAGAGACATTAAACCCCTCCCTCTTGAGGAGGGCAGTCTTGCGTGCCAGCTCCAGATCTGCACCGATCATTTCAGCAATCAGTTCTTCCATCGAGATCGTCGGCTTCCAACCGAGCTTTTTCCTGGCATGGGACGGATCGCCCAGCAAGGTCTCAACCTCCGCGGGTCTAAAATAGCGGGAGTCGACACGAATGACCACATCCCCAACCTGGGCACCGGAGGCAATATCGCCGCGAATGCCTGTTACAACACCTTGTTCCTCAACACCCGAGCCTGTAAATTCGATTTGGATCCCAAGCTCTGCCGCCGCCATCCGGACAAAATCTCGGACTGAATATTGGTGCCCGGTGGCAATCACGAAGTCCTCTGGCTCATCCTGCTGTAACATCAACCATTGCATCTCAACGTAGTCTCGCGCATGCCCCCAATCCCTCAGCGCGTCCATATTGCCAATATAAAGGCATTTTTCGAGTCCCAGCGCTATATTAGCCAACCCACGAGTGATCTTTCGGGTCACAAAGGTTTCACCCCGACGAGGCGATTCATGATTAAAAAGAATTCCATTGCATGCATAGATTCCGTATGCCTCACGGTAATTCACAGTAATCCAGTAGGCATACAATTTAGCAACGGCATAGGGTGATCTGGGGTAAAAGGGTGTTGCTTCCCTCTGGGGCACTTCTTGCACAAGGCCATACAATTCCGACGACGATGCCTGGTAAAACTTCGTCTTATCCTGTAGCCCTAGCAGCCGAATCGCCTCAAGAATTCTGAGAGTGCCCAGCCCATTGACATTGGCAGTATATTCGGGCATATCGAAGCTAACTGCGACGTGCGACTGCGCAGCCAAGTTGTACACTTCATCAGGTTGCACTTCTTGCAGGATACGAGTCAGGTTTGGGCTGTCCGTCAAGTCCCCATAATGCAGGATAAAATTCCGGTTCGATTCATGAGGGTCTTGATACAGATGATCAATCCTATCAGTATTGAAAGACGATGAGCGGCGCTTGATGCCGTGTACCTCATAACCCCGGTGGAGCAGGAACTCAGCGAGATACGAGCCGTCTTGTCCCGTAACGCCGGTAATCAATGCCTTCCGCATTTATCTATTTCCTCCATACAGGGCCAAGGCCCATGAAATCAACATTTAACCCAGCAGCGGATCGACGGCTCGGTAAAAAACCGACCGCTGGTACTCTGGCGTATATTCTTTTTCAACCACTCCACGGCAACTTTCCTGGGTGATCTGGCCTTTATCCAGTGCCTCGAGACAGATGATCACTTTTTCCACCAGATCATTTACAGATCCACGGGAGAAAAAAAATCCACTTTCACCAACCCTGACGGCCTCGCATTCTGGCATCTGGTTGGCGAAGTCGTCATGAGTGATAACTGGTGTTCCGGCTATAAGGGCATGCATTGCAGTCAGGCCAATTTCTCCCGGTGACACGCAAATATCTGCGATGTTGAGTATCGGAAGGACCTGCGCATCCTCGTAGCATTCACCATAAAATACTATCTTATCCTCTACACCTAAACGCTGGGCTTGACGGGTAAGCGATTCGTATTCGGAGCCGTCTCCGATTATCAGGGCTCTTGAGGCAACACCTCTTTCATTGAGTAATACAACGGCCTCCACCAACATATCTAGGCGCTTCTGTGGTTCAAGCCGGCCGACAAATACAAACAATCGTTCGGAATCATCACAGTAGTTTCTCCTAAGACTCTTCAATTCGCTCCGCCCAACTGAATTCACAATCGCTAACTGAGCCATCACATCAAGGGAGTTATTGATGACCCAGAGTCGTTCCGCCGGTATACCCGCTCGCTCAAGCTGCCGTCTGCCATACTGGCCGTAGAGTAAAAGCCCATCGGCAAGTCGGTAAAAGCAAACACGAATCAACCGCTTTAAAGCTCCCTCATTGCCATAGATACCGTGAGTCCAGAAAACAACCCGCTTTCCATGCAATCTGGCTAGAACGGCACTCATCCAAGTCGATAGACGATGCGCCTCACCCCAGTAGACAATCACCTTGCATCGGCCGAAAAGTGCAAGCGCCTGCAACCCGGTCTGCCAGAAGCAGATTTTGCGGAAATAGAGACTGCGAATAGGAACCCATCGTATACCGCCTTCTTTCGGATTGAGATTGCAGTACTCGACGGGCGCCAGCCGGATATTGGATGAGTCCTCTCGCGGGTCGGCGTATATCACCACCTCCCCCTCTCCCCGGCCCTCCTCACTGATCTTGCGGAAAACCGGGTAACGGTAAAGGGCAAACCGGTCAGGGACCAGCGCTATCATTCCCGCAACTCTGGTCACGCCGTGATTCCCTCCCCTTGAGAGCCACAAATGGCATCACATGATGAATCGGGCATAAAAAGATTCCAGTAGGGCCTGATTCCGTCATGAGGATGGAATTTCGACTTTACCCTGGCCGCTGCCGGCAAACTAGGTACAATTTCCGTAGCGATATGGCCGTATTTCTCCTGATAACAGTAGGCTATTGGAAGAAAGCGCTCACTATCGAAGTCTTCTATCTGGCGGTAAGGCCAGGCGCTCCGGGAACGCGCTAACAGCCACTCCATTCCTTTCTTAAGGCCACGGCCATCCTCACCGGTGAAATTCCACAGGTCTTCACCAACAGACTCCGCAATGTGGGCCAGATGGATCCAACCCTGTAGGTTGAAACAACAATAATGGGCCGTGTTCGTCCGTTTCAACTCATGGGGTTGAGCCCCTTGAGCGTCAAACTGTGCAAGCAGCCGAATACGTGAATCCCGTAACGTCTCCCTAAGTAGCTTGGCTTCACCAAGGAACGCACAAATGGCGGCAATCTGAAGATCGTAATAAGTTCCGTGGTTGTTCAGCGCGGCCCGCTCCCCAATGCCTTGTTCACTGGTGCGCAGCCATTCCAGATACTCAACCAGCCAAGCCTTGAAATCCACCAACTCCTCCCCAGTGAGGAATCCCCCTCGCTTGAGAATTCGTACAGCATCCAAGAAGTAGTAAAGATCCTTGAATTCAATGATACCCGTGCTGGAACCACGATTCCGATTATGGCCGCGCCGAACTTGCGCATACTTCAGGTGTGGTGTCATTGCCGTCTCAGGTTTCAAGAACCAGTGCCGAATCAGTTCTCCACCGCGACTTCCATATACTGGGTCCCCATACTGGCGCCAAGCAATGGCCATAGTATAGGTATCATCGAACATATACTGGAGACGGGTGCGATCGTATTTGTCACTTAGTGGTTCGTACATCCGAGTCCCAGAAACGCGCTGGCCATCGCGACGAACATAGGGCAGCCCTGGTATCTTCAGAGGATGCGGCCAATAGTAAGGAGCCGGATGCCAGTAGTCATGAGGGACTCCACTCGGTGGCAGCGTTGTCTTATCGACTACCGAGAAGGGCCCCCTTTTTAGGGCTTCGGTAACGGCGTTTCCGAGATAAGCCTTGGCTGGTGTAGAGATTTCAACGTCATCCTTCCAGGGAACGAAAACGGGACATTCAAGCTCCAGCCTGTGATCAAAGGCATGGGCATCGAGCATGTCGAGCATGCTTGCTATTGCTTCAGTGCGGGCCTCGCCACGGCCAATCCAGGCTTTCCGGTCACGTCCCTTCTCAAGTTCTGCCTTACCAGAGTACAGGCGAGCAACCCACCCACCTTCGGCATATCGACCAGTGTCAGGAGAGTATTCTGGACACGGTAGATCCCAGAGCTCTATAGGCCAGTTGTCCCATTTACCCGGATATCCAATACGCCAAAAAAACTCCACCTTGGAACGCCGGCCATAGGGGTACTCAGAATCAAAGACCTCACTTGAGTCAGCCCTGAAAATAACCTGAGGCTCCTCTATGGCGTTGGGGCGAAAAGTAGGGTCCAGTAACTCATCGTTATCAACAATTCTAGCCATTGGTACTATGTGGTAAGGAATAGATCCGTGTGCTATCACCAGCTGACGGATCTTATCCCAGGCATGGACCGTCAAAAAACAATTACCATCCCAAGGCAACACCCATTTCGCGTGCACCTTGCCACTTTCAAGCGCCGCGTTCCTTGCGCCGTTATTATTCATAACATAGTTATTTTTATGTCTATACTGGCGCATAAGTATAGAGCCGCGTGAAGAAGGTGAAAGCTTTTCGAAGTTTCGAGAGAACGGCGCAAACTCTATAGGGATATCTTGAACATCCCACCCTGTCTTCTGATATTCCGCCCAAGAAAAAGGGATATGTAAATACGGTAAACCCGCCTCTTCAAGCAAGGCGATGATATGCCGCTCCTCGTCCGAATCTACAATACGATTGACGACAAACCGCTTTTCACACCCCTCTAGATCTTCCTCATGCCGCAGGATAAATTCCAGATTTCTCCTAGACTGACCTTTCTCATGCCTTGGAACCAGATCATTACCAATGATGCGATAGAGCACGAATGTATGGGCTCTATCTTCACTCAGGAAGTTCCCATTCTCGGCCGAGGAAAATTCATGTATCTCTAAGCTCTTAGGGCTTTCACGGTTCTTTGGAAAAGAAACGAGTGGTCGATAATTTAACATCCGACCCCAAACTGCCTGCTTGATAGCCCGAGCACCAGGAATCATTCCAACTATACTACGCAAGTTGAACATCTTTTTCTTCCATAAACAAATGTCTCTTGCATAAAATCGAGGCTATTAGATCGAGCCCAGCTGAAAATTTCTGAACCTGAACCAAGCTCTCAAGCGTCGCCATTTTTGAAATCAGTAAAATGTTCTCTGCACAGAATTCTCTGGGAACATCCCTTCTGGCAGCGACCACATAATTAACAGACTCCTCCAGCTGCGCGCTTGTATATCCAGACGGAAGCCTGTAGCCCACAGGTTCAAGCGCCCATTTACCCCAAGTCTCGACAGCATATTCGCCACAACCGCCATATCCAATCCGAAAGACTGTCTGAAAGTTAATCTCAGGGTTGTGAACGTAAAGAGGGTGCCTCTGGAGAAACTTACACATGGCTGGCAATAGCTCGAGAAACTGTGTGAACAGTTTCTTATCTTGCTCTCCATTTATAGCGACTTCCAGGGGAGCAAAGAAGCAGCGGGTGAACCTCTGGTACATCAGTGGGTGAGAGCCAGAATAGTCAGACACTAATTTCGTGGGTGGAGCACAAGCCCAATGCTGCCTTATTATCAGTAAATTAATTTCATTCCACGTCTTCCCACTTTCAAGACGGTCACCCATGCACATGTCGAGCACCTGACATGAAAACTCCCCTTTATTGAACGTAAGCAGTTCACTCAGGGCGCCAAGTTTACTGCGCTCCATATGCCGAAACAAATATTGTTCGTTTCTCAATAGGTGCGCCCGTTTTTCGGCAAACATATGAATTAGGAACCTACGATCACCAGAATTTGAACCCGATAAAATAAGAGAATTGAAAGTTTTGAGCGGAGAGTCTTCCCAAATGAGCGCCAGACTATCTATATTCGGAACAGCCACGCCGATATTTTCTTTGAGAATAAGCTCGCGATTATCGGCTGACAGAAATTCCTGAAGATCTGCACGAATGCTACTATTCTGATTAGTAGGATGAACGTTTCGAAATACGAGTAGATCAACACTTTCTTTCCAACGCCATAATTTGACGCTACTTTTAACAGCCGAAAATGCCGCATTGATTAAATGACGAAGAATTATAATAGAGAGAACAGAAAAAATAATACTCGGTGAGGCACCCTTTAAAAATGGAATCAAAACAGTCAAAAATCCAGCGATGAAAACTCCGTATGCCCATAAATCAAGATAGCCTGAAACATCATCAATGATAACTCCTCCCAACCATGACCTACCTGCACTACCGTCTCCTCGCATTGTCCAAGCTGTGAGAAGATAAATACCTAAGAAACTGAGCGTGACTACAAAAAATAAATTACCATTCAAAATAAAAATAGCAAAAAGCCCAAGGAAAGCAAATGCCCCATTTGAAATAATAGCACACACAGTTGAATAATAACTCTTTGCCTTTATGGCTTGAGAATTGGTAACAGAAATTTCATTTATGACCATTACAACTTCATTACCACCAGTCTTAGCGAGACGTTCGGACACGATATTTAAGACGATTCCCACTAAAAAGAATACGAAAGCAGCAACTGAAAGAGAAATGATCCAACCCGGCTTGCTTTCCAGAGGCACAAATCCCTGCAAATAGCTAGGAACACTATCTGAACTAGCAAGCAAAACAATCTTTAGCGGCAGAACAAAAGCTAGGATATTACAGCAACGCTCAATCAACACTGAACAAATCAAAAAAACAGATACACCTGGCTTAATTCGCCAAAACGAGTTAAAAACATGCCAATACCATGAAATAAAGCAACTAGTTTGCTCAAGAAGACTCATACACCCTCACTCTATTCAGCGTCGCTCAGCCGCACCGCCGATAAGGCAACGCAACAGCTCATTTAACTCGACCACCCAAAGTTGTAGCTGCACTCCCAGGGCAAACATTCTAAATTTTATCGTGTGCTGTTTTGCAATTAGAATTCTCCAAATGGCAATCATTGGCGGGGTGATTGTCCTTAGTGCTGATATAACCCTCTTGCCCACGGCTCTAGAGCGCAGCTGCCCCCCCTTCACACGCCGAGCCTTTGCTACGACCTTTTGTTTGGTCTTACGCGCAGGATGTCGAACGACTGCTTGCTCAAGAAAGGTTAGTACAGCCCCATTCCGCACAGCTCGTTGGCAGAAATCTACGTCCCCCCCAGAGAAAGTGATTTCATCGAAGCCACCAAGTTTTTGCCATAAACTACCAGGCACTACAAGATTTGCAGTTACAGCAAACCCTTCTTCTACATAACGCCGTTGAGGAATACCCTTAACCACATCATATATTTCGTACGCGGTTGGTTTTTTACTAGAAGAGTAAACCTCAACATGACCTGCCACAAGTACGTCACTTCTACCTATCCGTCTAATTTTTGCATCTATTTCTGATAGCCATCTATCAGAAGGCTCGCAGTCAGCATCGGTGAAAACAAACCATCTTCCCTTAGCATGTTTAGCACCCACATTTCGGGCGGAGTATGACCCGGGTTTATTGCAATGAAGCACGGTCACCGACGAAGGCAGATCTATAGAAGGCCTAAAGTTCACTGACCCATTGTCCACAAGTATAACTTCGAAACATTCACGATCGAGAACTTGTACATCTAAACATGATAGCAATCTACGTATTAAGTTCCACTGCTCATAGACAGGCACGATAACTGAGTATTGAAGCCTACTTGGAATTTTTTCAGTTACATAGTTTCCACTCAAAAACACTACCTCCTAACGCACCCTTTTGGCCAAACAGGCTGGTTCCAATACTCAGAAAAATATACTTGACCCAAAATTGGATTATAAAAATTAGTGTTAAAAATCTGGTTAGTCAACATATTGACGGCCGCTTTTTTAATACAAGAAAAGGTGTTATTAGTCTAAATCTATGTTAACAAGATCAGCCTTTACAGGCATGCATTTTTCGACTCGCGAAAGAACACGCTGGCCGATCACTTTATCAAGGTATTTCGGGGGGAGTCCGAAACCAGGGCGCACACTTCTAACAGCGTCTTCCGTAATCACGTCACCAGCTTCTAGAGCTTTCACAAAATACAGAGACCTCCTGAACTGGACATTTCCTCGCTCACTAGACTTTCTCCCATAATCAACTTGCCCAAAAGCTTTCCACGCCGTTTTACTGTCTTTACAAAGTGCCTGGAGCCCCGCAGGCTCCAAAGAGAAACTGTCGTCGGGCCCGCCGCCTTCGCGATCGAGCGTAAAGTGCTTTTCGATAATGTTTGCACCAAGAACAACGCTTGCAATGGCCGTTGTATTATCTAAAGTATGATCAGACAATCCAATTACAACTTTGAACCGCTCTTGCATATCCGTAATCGTTCTTAGATTATAGTCTTCTGCGGAGGCCGGATAACCACTTACACAGTGTAGAACTGCCAGCCTATTGCAGCCGCCATCGCGAGCAGCCTGGATAGCTTCACCAATTTCTTCCACATTAGCCATGCCTGTGGAGATGATCAATGGCTTGCCAGTGGAAGCTGTATACTTAATCAAGGGCAAGTCCACCGCCTCAAACGACGCAATCTTGTAGGCTGGCACATTCAAATCTTCCAGCATATCGACAGCCGTTGTGTCAAATGGAGAACTGAAAATCGTAATACCAAGTCTGCTTGCGTACTCGAAAAGTGGGGCATGCCACTCCCATGGCATATGCGCCTCTCGGTATAGCTCGAATAAGGTTCTCCCATCCCACAAGCCACCTTTTATTTTGAAATCGTCACTTGTGCAATTTAAGGTTATCGTGTCAGGCCTATACGTTTGCAGCTTAACGGCGTCAGCACCGGCCTTCTTGGCTTCCTGAATAATTTTCTTCGCCGTTTCAAGTCTACCATTATGATTAGCAGAAAGTTCTGCGATAATATACGGAGGATTCTCGTGGCCGATTTCCCGGTTATTGATGCAAATTTTTTGGTTTATTTTCATAGCTTAGCCTTCTTGGATACTTTCCCATTCGTCGCGCAATAGCCTCAAACAAATCACTGAATAGTATTGGCTTCCATCAAAGTAATGCTCTTTTAAAACGCCCTCTTGCGAAAACCCCAGTTTTTTGTGGAGCCGTATGGAACGTTCATTAAATTGAAGAACCTGCCCACAAAGTTTATGAAGGCCTAACTGCTTAAAACCGTACGAAAGTGCAGACCTTCCAAGTAGCTTTCCAGCTCCTCGCCTAGCACCTGGGGCCAGATAAAAGCCCCAGTCAGCGACAGGGCTCCCGCGCAGTCTGACAATTTTAACGAAACCTGTAGGCTTGCCGTCAAATTCAAATATAAGAGCATGAAAATCGGGAGAACCCTCCACACGATTAAACCAAGCACTATGTTCTTCCGGGCCAATAACGTGAGCGGAATACATATACTTCCGGACTTCCCGATCGTTGCGCCAAAGGAGAACTTTTTCAAGATCATCCTTCCGCATTTTTCTAACGATGGCCGCCGTCATAAAATTTCCTCTATCAGTTGAGAACGAACCCGCTTAGTTCCGTTTCCATCAGTGATCTCGGACGCGACAACAGCCATTGCCCTGAGCCTATTTTTTTCAAATACCTCCTCAATAAGCTCTGGCAATCTCTTTTCGATATTTTTTATAGTGCCCACCAATTCCGCAGCCCCTGAAGAGGCCAGCGCGTTCGCCCCGGCCGCCTGGTTATCCGCAATCACTACCATAAGAGTCGGAAGTCCAAGACAGCATCTTTCCCATGCCGTTCCGCCCACTGCACCGATTGCCAAATCATTTTGAGCCATATACCAGGCCATGTTGCCAACATCCACCTCTAATTTCACTTTCATCTTGGAGCGCGTCACTTGCGAAGCAACCTCGTCCAAGTGCAATGATTGCCGAGTAAGAATTACCGTAATTTCCAGCTGGTCGCACAAAGAACTATTTTCCAATGCTGAAAGAACGGCCCCGGTAGCGTTGTATTCATCACTCCCCCCCATAGACACCAGGATTTTTTTACCTGTATCAGTGAGTCTCCTATCAAGGCTTATCTGCCGCAATTTCCGGAATTCTTCCCTGAGCAACATAAAGGAAGGGCCTGTTAATAACACTGTATAATGAGGAACGAGCCCCATGTAGTCCGCTGATGTACGGCCAAAATTTTGGTCGAGCAAGACATCACTCTCATGAACTCGATTTGCAAGGTCATCAATTACGCACAAATTCTTAGTATACGGCCTGACTTTTCTTTCCCAGTTTACATCCAAGGCGTAATGGTCGACGATAATCCAGTTTGGCTGTAGCTTCCGCGCAACTATGATTGATGCTTCAGCATCACTCTGCCAACTACCACACAGCCAGCTATCGTAATCTTTACAACTATTTTCAAAGAATGCGCCATCAATTGGCAATTTAACCACACGAAAACCACAAATTGAGATCATTGTGATAAAATTGCCCTTGAGTAAACGGCAAACAAATACACATTCGGCGCCCTTTTCGCGAAGTGACTTTGCCAAAGTAATACATCTCATCACATGGCCACTTCCGATAGAGTGAGAAGAATCTACTCTAAACATAAATTTCAAACTGGCACGCCCCCTCTGGAGGCTAAAGCCTCCATTATTAACTCTGCGCGAACCCAATCCTCTTCGGTATCGATATCCTGCACTCTGTAACGCGGAATCTTCACCGGAAGCGACCTATTACTAAAAATTATGTCTTCCCGCCTCCACGCCTCTGCTCGGCCCCAATAGAACTGGCCAGCATCGTGGAATGCCTCTTCCAGGTCCTGAGATCTAATACTAAAGTTCTCCAAAGAGAACATTTCTATAGCACCGCAATCCATAATTCGCAAAGCGCGCTGTATAGGATATGCAAACGAAGTTACTGAAAAAGCGAAATTCGCACTTGAATTCTTGAGAATCTCCATACCAGATCTCAAATCTGCTGGAGTCACGAAAGGTGCAGTAGCATACAGACAGCATGCAAATTCTACACTAGCAATGTTATTACTTATCCACTCTATAGCGTGTTTAATGACAGGTATCGTGCCCGTAAAATCGTCCGCCAGGTTGTCAGGGCGCATGAAAGGAATGCAAGCACCATAACTTTCTGCAACTTCGGCAATTTTTTGATCATCAGTAGACACAATGATTTCGTCAAAGCATCTACTATTGCGTGCCGCCTCAATCGACCAAGAGATCATCGGCCTACCGAAAAAAGAACGAATATTTTTACCTGGAATCCGCTTACTGCCCCCCCTTGCGGGGATGACTGCAATTTTCACTTCCCGTAGATCCTTTGTAGACTTGTCACCACATGTTCCTGCTGAGCTTCATCCATAGTGGGGAAAAGTGGTAAACTGATTGCCTCTTGGTAATACCGTTCAGCTTCAGGGAACTGCCCAGCCGAAAAACCCAGCTCCTGATAATAGGGTTGAGTATGAACCGGTATGTAATGTAGCTGCACTCCGATACCGTCATTGCGTAGACGCTTAAACACTTCTCCATGACTAACCTTAGACTCGCTGGTCTTAAGACGAATCACATACAAGTGAAACCCTGAATATGAGTCAGGATGCTGCCAAGGACATACGAGAGGAAGCTTAGATAGCTTCGTATCATATCCTTTTGCAAGCTCATGGCGTTTGCATACAAATTCGTCCAGCCTTTTAAGTTGGCTGATACCCAGCGCTGCTTGAAGTTCAGTCATACGATAATTAAAACCCAGTTCTATCTGTTGGTAGTACCAAGGGCCGTCGGGGCTGCGCGTCATCAGTGAGGGGTCTCTGGTTACCCCGTGACTACGCAACAAACTCATTCGAGCTGCTAGATGCGGCTCATTGGTGGTCGCGATCCCGCCCTCTGCAGTTGTAACAATTTTTACGGGGTGGAAACTGAATACTGTAATGTCGCTAAAACGACAATTTCCAATGGACTCGCCCTTGAATTTACCACCTATAGCGTGAGATGCATCTTCTATCACCCTGAAGCCGTAGCGCTTGCTCAGCACATTGATAGCTTCCATGTCACAAGACTGGCCACACATATGTACAGCGATTAAAATCTTTGGGAGCCTGCCTTCGCGTTCAGCTTGCTCAAGCTTTCGCTCTAGCTGAGTTGGGCAGAGGTTGTACGTTTTAGGATCAATATCAACAAAATCTATATCCGCACCACAGTAGAGTCCGCAATTTGCTGATGCGACGAAAGTGATAGGAGTTGTCCAAAAACGGTCACCGGGACCCAATCCCAGTGCCAGACATGCTATGTGTAACGCGGAAGTTGCACTATTAACAGCCAGAGCATGACGGCTACCTACTTGGTTTGCAATTGCTTGTTCAAACTTAGGAACCGTAGGACCCTGTGTGAGAAAATCTGACTTAAGCACATCGACTACGGAATCAATATCTCTTTGAGTTATGTCCTGACGGCCGTATGGAATCACTTAAATACTCCCTATACTATCTTTATTTCGGTCGATCCAAGCACCAAGCTCTTCTTCTGTCATCCACTCGGCATTATTGTCGCTTGCATATAGAAATCCTTCTGACACCTTTTTCCCATCTTTAATTCTGTTTGCACACTTATCCCAATTGTGGATAGCAGGCAAGATTTTGAAGTGTTCTGGATACTCATAAGTATAAAAGGCATCTTCAGTACCAATCATCTGTTCGTGCAACTTCTCTCCAGGACGTATCCCCACAACTTTCTGTTTTGCTTCCGGCGCAATCGTGCTGGCAATATCTGTGACTTTCATCGAAGGAATTTTCTTTACATATATTTCACCGCCCTCCATGTCATTAAAGGCGTGCCATACAAGCTCTACACCCTCGTCGAGCGAAATCATAAAACGAGTCATTCTAGGGTCCGTGATAGGGAACTCACCTTGACCACGAATAGACATAAAGAATGGAATGACAGAACCACGAGAGCCCATCACATTCCCGTAACGTACGACAGAGAAACGAGTTTTGTTCGAGCCAGCATAAGAATTACCAGCAACAAACAACTTGTCCGAAGTAAGCTTTGTAGCCCCATAAAGATTGATCGGGCTACTAGCTTTATCGGTCGATAACGCTACAACCTTTTTGACCCCTTTATCGATACAGGCATCAATAAGGTTCATTGCTCCGATCACATTGGTCTTGATACACTCAAAGGGGTTGTATTCGGCCGTAGGTACAATCTTTGTTGCAGCTGCATGCACCACGTAGTCAACACCATCAAGAGCTCGATAAACTCGGTCACGGTCACGAACGTCACCTATAAAGAAACGGACACGCGAATCTCCCTCAAATTTCTTCGCCATTTCCCACTGTTTCATTTCATCACGAGAAAAAATTATAACTTTGAAAGGACTATATTTTTTTAACAGCATAGGAACAAACGTATGACCAAACGATCCCGTACCACCAGTCACCAAAATAGTCGCATTATCGAACACTTTCAAACTCCTAAAAATTAATAAATCAGTGCAAAGAATGAATCCCTGCATCCAAAAATTCATCCATTATGCTTCCTAAATCCAGACCGACAGCCGATTTACGCTTCGCCGCATCAACAAACCCTTTGCCAGCTACTCCAGCACCAACTAATACCAAGTCACCTGGTTCTGTGATGACTTCAAGCTCTTCACGCAATCTGTCAAATTCATAAGGAAGTGGACTTAACCCTGACTCATATCGGTTATTCGTGCTCGTTTTATAGTGTGTCGGTACTGTTATAAAGCAAGTTTTTCGCTGTAATGCTAACCTAGCTCGAATGAGCTTTTTATCTCCACTTGACACTATAATCACTTTATTTGCGCAAACAACTAAATCTCTCAAAATGTTAAGATCCCTAAATAATGCTAGGTTCGCTTTATCATCGGTATATAGTTTCGAACCATCATCCAGAGCCCTTATTCCTGCAAGAACTGCAAGAAGACCTCGCCCTGTAATTGAGTTTAGCAAAGAGGCGGTGCTCTCAGAGCTATCCCGCAAGAACCGATATACACATGGAATTCCTATAATATCAGCACTTTCGAAAGCCCGAATTCCATTGGAAACCACCTCATCAGAAAGTTGTTGGGGTATATTTTTCCCCCACCAATGGCGCTCTCTATTCTTAGCGTCCTCTACCAGAAATAAACTGGAAAAACTGCGAAACAAATACCCTTCACCATCACTGAGGCGCAGGAATGCATAACCAACCTTGCTCTTCAGCCTAGTCTTAATGAGCTCAATAAATTCTTCCGCCTGCTTCTGATTACGAGCAACGTCCATATATCGAACCCTATCTTCTAACTGTGAATAAGTTTTTTGGACCAACTCACGATATTCATTTTCTATTTTAGGTAAGGCACCCAAAAATTCTGACTCAACCGCCTCAAAGTTAGTGTACTCTAATCGACCCTCAGTTTTGGACATGGCTTGAACAGATACTTTTAATCTTTCGAGAGGCGAGATGTGTCCTATATTCGGATTGTAATACCGGCTAAACTCGTCCTTAAGTGTTGAGCTTTGATTATAAAAACGCACAAAGGCAACTTTCCGATTAACCCCAGTTGTACTTACGCTAAACACACGGGCTTTAAACAATAGTCGCCTGAGAGAATCAATATCTTGATAGCGAAGTAACAGGTCAAACAACTTTTTCTCCATCCATTTAAGTGCCTCAAGACTTTTTCCATAGGACGCCACGAAGGTTTCTAACGCGCTAAACAACTCATGTGTAGGGCAAAAACCAGTCCATTCAATTTTTTTGCATATAATCCAAAAATGCAGGGTTGATCTGCAGCTATCCAAATCAATTAAGGTGTAAAGATGGTTTAAAGAAGAAATTCTAGTATTAAAGTACTTGTCGAGCGTAGATACAACCCAGTGATCATTGAAGTTCAGATAAAAATACTTGCTTCCGTCACTCAAGAAAGTATACGGAAAATAAAATAGGCCACGAAAGAGCTGATATTCTCTGAGAGCCTCTTTATTACGCCGACCTTTACATTTACTAAAATTCATGAGATTTTGAAAAAATAGCTTTTCTCTGGACCGCTCTAAGAGATTATCCTCCGTTTCGATCTCAGAAACATAGCGACCGAGTGAAACGAGGAACTTATCGTCGTGTTTACATCCACTCCAAAATAAATTTGCAATATTATCTAGCAACAACTCCGCGCTTAGTTCTTTTCGAACGAATCCGTAGTAATCTGCTGCAATATTATCAAGCCCAAAAAATTGGTAAACAAGATTCCCTTTCGCAAGAAGTTCTATCACAACAGAAGAATTACCACAAATAGCAATATGAGGCCAGGAAGGGATAGAATCTATAACTCCTACATTGAGCTCAGATATAAACGTTTGATTGCAGCAGGCCGGGTGAGGTTTTACATAAATTTCTTCGACCGCATTATTCTTACCCAAGCGATTTACTAGCTCTTTTAGGCTAGGAAGATTAAAGATACTACTTGGATAAATAACCACACTACAAACCGAAGAATTTCGAAGTTCTCCACGCTGAGCTAATAAGTCTTCCCGGTATATCTCCAAGTCCGTTCTTGGAAGGCATATATTTTGCTTCAGACACGTCCGCCCAATCTTTTCATAAATCTCCCTAGAGGCCAAATTTCTTAGAACTGAAAAGTCAAAATCATTTTCAGGGAAAGCTTCTGTTACTTCAGCATGTTGAACATATAGCGTGGTCAGACCATATAACCTAGCAACCATACAAAACCCGACAGGCATTGGAGAATGATCATTCGCCACAACGAATAACCTAGAGTGCGTTTTGCGTAGACTCTCCTTCGCAGAAAAAAAAGCAATTGAATAATTAATTGTTTGATGCAGCAAGGACTTGCTGATTTTTTTTCGAATTGAAAGGTAGCTATAAAGGGCAGAAAGGGCTTCCGCTCTCGACTGAGAGTCAACAAGGACTCGCTCTAGTTTGTTACAATCACAAATGTTGCTAACATTATGTTTGAATCCATTTCTCTCAAGCAATGCAGAGACATACGCAAACTCTCTTCTATTGTTAGCGGTTGACCCGAAAGCTATAATTTCTGCAGTGAGGTCAAGCGCATAAACAGCCACCTGAACTGCGTTCAACTTCTTTTTGATTATCTCATAAGCCACGTCACATTCTATTTCTCCATGCACGTTTTCAGCTTTTAGATACTCTTCCTTTCCCAGCCTATCTCCAAGTATGTAATCATAATTGGGGTTTCCATCGATTACAGATGCAACTTTATTTAGCCCCTTAAAAAAGAGTGCTGACACATCTCCTCTGCTCATTTTGCAGTTAACTCCGAAAAATAAATCCAACTACAACTTAGTGGATGCCGATCCCCAACGCACAAATCTCGCCAGCTTTATTCGCGCAGGTCGGCTTAAATTACGTATGGGTGCCGTCAGGGCCCACACAAGCGCGTTCTTTGGGTTAACAATTTTTCTTACCACAGCCGACATGCTTTTTAGCATTTTCAATAGAAGAATACGGAAAAATATTGATAGTTTGCTTTTTCCAGAATTTTTCTTGCGAGCTTTAATGCCTGCGCCAAGCGCAGTCCTACCAGAAAGAAATGAGTGAAGATCGCCCTCTGAACGATGCAATTGCAATAGTAGAATTCGATTTTCCTCTTGCAACTCTTTGATTGCCTTTTCAAGTGCTGAAACATTCGCACGCAATGCTTGAATTTCTTCCAACTCCAAATGCCTAGCATCAGTCGCTCCGTTTTCAATATTATCTATAAGCATGCCTGAATATCCCATCCCCTTCATAAAAGTTATGTTATTTTCAATCTTATCAGTCATTTCTAAAGATATTCCACATTGACACTTTATCTTGTACGCCTTGAAGTTCTTCAATTACTCGACTTGTCAGCACTGCATGAATTTTCTCTTAAAGGCCTATAGTTTTTAATACTTGGGAATTGAAAAATTCTGCGTCATCTAGTGCTTGCCTGCAATCTATTACTCTCATTAAGTTTTCCTTTAATTCGCCTCACCACAATCTGATTGCTGTTAGTAGGAAGCTCGTCTGAACCGGACCTCATCATCGGGCAGCACCTGTCAACTGATTCTGGCTTTCTCTTAACGCTCGAGTCAGTCATGAAGTTTTTTTGGGTCAAATTTTTCTCGACGATTCTCCTAATCAAATTGCAAGGAATGTCATTATAATTAAGCGCCGAGCATCATTGTAAGCTTCGGCTTTACTTAATTTGGCTAGGAAATTCAGCTCTCCATTAGTCAAAAAATCCCCAATATCGGCATCCGCAATAGGTGAAAGGTCATTGTTTAACCTGCTTACTTCTTCTGGAATTAAATCCAGTGCGGTTACCCCATTATAGGCTTTAGAGAGACCTACGTAGCCTGCACTTGCAACGGCTATTCTTTTCATCGACAAGCTTTCCACACCTAACTACAAACTTAATTTTTAAAATGCAAATGCACCAATCCAATGTTGAATAACCGTATCATTAGGCACAGAGCTTTTTCCAACAGGCTTGCTATCACGCACAACAGACATAACTACCTAGAAATGACTTTTCGCTATAATATACTTGCCGGCCAACGGTTTGCCCTACTTCCGCTTGATTTAATCCGTCGTGATATCAATAACGAAACCTAGGCTGCCATGATTGATATCGAGGAGGGTGACACCGAAATTGTCCTAAGCCTAGGCTGTGGCGATAATTTATCATCACCACCTAATACTTGATGCGAGATCACATGACCTACCCTTACCAGACTTGCCTTTTGATGCCACCGAGGTATGATAATTCAGAACAGTGCCGACAGTTTCTTCTTCCGGGGCAATGGTCAATCCACTCGTTCCAGAAACGCACCGACTCCTTGAGTGAAAGTATACAGCGCGACCGATCTGAGCAATACTGTGAAATGCCGACACCGCTCCCCCAAGGCTCGGGGACTTAGGCTCGGCTGTTGTTAGCACTCTTTTCGTGAGTCCGAAAATTCAGTTTCCGCACGCCCCAGGCGACTATACCTGAATAGAGGGTATGAGTCGAACCGGATTTGGGCAGTTAAGATGGAATATGAATCAGTGATGGCTATTTTTTAACCGCACCTGCTATGATATTTGTCCCGCCCCAGAAGTCTTTCCTAATTCAACGCGAGGATCTTAAATTCCGGTGCCAGTAGGCTCCACCCTTTAGACTCTACAGGAACTTGAGTGCGTTCCAATTTTACGCTCAGAGCTTCTTTGGAAACTTGAGGGGGGTGCCCAGCATGCTTGACATGCACTGCAATTATAATCCCCTATACCGGCGACCCTGCCCCAGAAAGTACTCTGCTGCCAGGACGGCTCTCCTTGTGCTTCTTCCCAATCCGCTGGCTCTTATCATTCTCGGCGCTCCCCCGCCTCGCCGAGACCCCAAACTTCTGCGCAGCCCATAGGAAGCCACAAGGCATCCCCAGAAGTCATTGACAGGAAAAACAAAGTGCTGGCCAAAGGCATGGAAGGAAAAAGGTTTGAAGAGGCGCAATGAAAGCTGCAATAAAAAAGGGCCACCCGTTGGGGTGACCCTTTCTGTTTAGAAGCCTGACGATGACCTACTCTCACATGGGGAGACCCCACACTACCATCGGCGATGTTGCGTTTCACTGCTGAGTTCGGCAAGGGATCAGGTGGTTCCACAACTCTATGGTCGTCAGGCAAACTGGC
>NZ_JBFLAB010000065.1:0-8454 GCF_040742695.1 Microbulbifer discodermiae
TGATGAGGCGGAAGGCGGTGGTCGTTTGTATCGCACGGGGGATCTGGCGCGCTATGGCCGGGATGGCTGTCTTGAGTATGTGGGCCGGGTTGATCACCAGGTCAATATCCGTGGCTTTCGCGTCGAACCCGCTGAGATAGAGGCCCAATTGCGGCTTCACCCGAGGATCTTGCAGGCGGTGGTGATCACTCAGAACCCGGACGGACTGGACCAGATCTCTCATCGACAGGGCAGTAAAGAAGCCCACCTAATGGCCTACCTGGTGACCGATTCCACGGAAGAGGAGGCCTTGCAGGTCAGGCAATCTATCGAGGCCCATCTGCGCACCCAGCTGCCGGAATACATGCGGCCGTCAGCCATGCTCTTTATTGACAGCCTGCCCCTGACACCCAGTGGTAAGCTCGATCGGCAGGCGCTGCCGGCGCTCACTGAAAGTCCTCAGGCGCAGCTTGCAATGGCACCAGAGGGGCCGGTTGAAGTGTTGCTGGCGGACCTGTGGCGCCAGGTACTGAGCTGCGACACAGTGGCGCGCGATGATAATTTCTTTGATCTTGGCGGTAACTCATTGCTAGCCACCCGGCTCCTGTCGAGGATTCAGAACGCCTTCGACCGTCAGCTGAGTATTCGGGAGGTGTTTGAGTGTCAGTGTCTGCGTGAGCAGGCGGTCCTGATTATGCGCTCGCGAACGCTGCGCGAAGGTATACCGCCGCTGGTGGCGAGCGATGATGGATTGCCCAAGCCACTGTCTTTCGCCCAGGAGAGAATGTGGTTTTTACACGAATATATCGGCCCACATCCGGTGTACAACCTGCTGTTGGCATTGGATATTCGCGGCGACGTGGACGCCGGGATTCTAGCGCGCAGTGTTTTGTCGGTGATCGAGCGTCAGCCTTCCCTTCGAACCCGTTTTATTCGCGATCAAGGGGAAATTCGGCAGGTCATTGAGCCCAGTAAAAGCCACCTCGATATTGAGGAAGCCGGCGGGGAAAATGATCTGTATCAGGCCTATGCCAGCGAACGCGATCGGCCATTTGACCTGTCCACTGACGTTCTGGCGCGAGTGCGACTGCTGCATTTGCGGGACGGCGATCGCTACCTGCTGCTGCTTAGCATGCACCACGCTGTCGGCGATGCCTGGTCAAGCGAAATTTTTTATCGCGAGCTTGCCGCACTTTATCGGGCCTTTACCGCTGGCGAAGCATCACCGCTGTCCAAGTTACCCCTGCAATACTCAGATTTTGCGCGCTGGCAGCGCCAGTCGCTGCGCGGCGAGATGTTGCAGGACGCCCTCGACTACTGGAGTCAGCAACTGTCGGGTTTGCCGCCTTGCCTGAATTTGCCAACGGATCGCCCCCGACCCGAGAAGCAGACATTTAGGGGGGGCAATATATCGGTTTCGCTGCCATCGCCACTGTTGCAGAGCCTGAGGCATCTTAGCAGGCGGGAAGGCGTCACCCTGTTTATGACCTTGATGTCGGCCTTCGCCGTCCTGCTCAGTCGATACAGCGGCCAGCGCGACCTGGTGATAGGTACACCTATCGCCAATCGAACTCAGGCGCAGACTGAAGCGCTGATGGGCTTTTTCGTCAACGCCCTGGCCTTACCGGTCAGGGTGGGTGCAAATCCAAGTTTTGTGCAGCTGCTGCACCAAGTGCGTGAGACGACCCTGAGCGCCTATGACTATCAGTATTTGCCCTTCGAAAAGCTGGTGGAGGCGTTGAGTCCCCAGCGCGATGCGCGCTTTGCTCCGATTTTTCAGGTGATGTTTGCCCTGCAAAATGTACCGCTCGACGCTCCGCAGTGCGAGGGCATTGAGTGGTCATCTCTGGAACTGCCCGAGCACCTCAAGGACCGGGGTGTGGCCAAGTTTGACCTCACGCTTATATTGCGAGAAGGCACGTCTGAGAAGGGAAAAGATGTGCTCTACGGCGAGTTCGAATACAACTCGGATCTGTTTGATGCCGAGTCCGTTGAGAGGATATTTACTGACTATCGGCAGCTTCTTGGCGAGCTTGTTCACAAGCCTGAGGCAGCGCTTGGCAATCTGAACTACCTAAGCCCGGCGCGGTGTCAGTCGCGCTACAGTCAGTTGCATATCGATGACCCCTTGGGGGACGCTGGTGTTTTCACGCTCAATATTGATCGGGCTTTGGAGCTGCTGGACCCCGATCGATCCCGTAGCTTTTGTGCCGATGCCACAATCGCCCGGATTCAGGAGCTGAGTTGTGCAGGCGGAGCTCATATCGGGGTGTGTCTTGAGGATGAGGTCTTAGCCAATTTTACCGTACTTGCCATCCTCCAAAGGAATGCTGTAGCGGTTCTGCTGCCACCGGATGCACCTCGCTTACGCCTTGCCCATCTGGTCCAGGATAGCGGGATTAGCGCGCTTGTCACCGACTCGTCACACCTGGGGGCCTTCGAGGTCGACGGCATCCCTGTGGTTTGCCTGCCGGCAGAATGGGAAATCGAGAGCGCTTCCCGGGTGTCTGTTGACCCCATATTCGTGCACGCTTTACAGACCGCCTTGTTATGTTATCCCGACCAGGGTGGACTAGCGCCGGTGGGCCGTGTGCTGTCATTGACTCAGTTGGCGGCACTGAAAAAACAGCTGGCCCTGTCCCCGCCGGGTCTTAACGGCGACCTTGTAGAGATGTGTTGTGCCAGTCTGGGTTTGATTTTGCCCGATACCGACGCGGATGAAAAAGCTGCGGAACAAGGGTTGGCGGTACTGGATAACAATGGTCAGTGGGTGGGTGAGGGCGTTACAGGCGAATTGTGCCTGGATAGCCGGCTGGGTATGGAAAGCCTGTGGGCCCGGCCGCGGGAAACGGCTTTGGCGCTGGTGCCCAACCCCTTTTCCAAACGGCCGGGCGCCCGTCTCTGGGCAACGGGGCGGCGAGCGCTTTGCCAGGCGAATGGTCGTTGCCAAATTCTTGTGAGCAGAACCCAAGGTTATGGCTCCGGCGACACTCTGTCCCACAACCTATTGCAGGCGGCGTCGCTGCCGTTTCCCGGCAAATGGGTTGTGGTTGAACAGGCCGGCGATGAGAGCGCCGGTCAGCCGCCAATTGTCTCCTGTTATTACAGTCTTGCTGAGTCGCGCACAGATTCCGCGCCGACGGCGGGCGAAGTGAAAAAGGCTATCTTTCAACAACTGCGGGCACTTGGCTCATGTCGCCTGCCGACCCACTGGATGGCTCTCGAGGCGCTCCCCCTGACCGCCAGCGGCAAGATTGACCGCAGCGCCTTGCCGCCGATCGGGCAGCAAGGCAAGAGCGGCACTCCGGTCCTCGAAGGCGTGGTGGAATCCCTTCTTGCCTTGCAGTGGCAGGCCGTGCTGGGGCGCGAGGTCACTGATCGCAACGACAACTTCTTCGCCCTGGGCGGCCACTCCCTGATCGCCACCCAGTTGCTGTCGCGTATTCGCGACACCTTTGAAGTTACCCTTGGCATTCGCCAACTCTTTGAGCTGCAGACCCTCAGAGACCAGGCCGCCGCTATCGATGCGGCGCGCAGGGATGGCACCTCACCGGAAGCGTCCACTTCGCCGCAGGATCTTCCCCCCCTTGCGGCGCAGCCCCGGCCCGAACACCTGCCCCTGTCTTACGCCCAGCAGCGCCTGTGGTTTTTGAGCCAGTACATGGGGCCCAACGCGGTCTATAACATGCCCCTGGCTTTGCGTCTGCGCGGCGAGCTCGACACCGCGATGCTTACCGCCAGCCTGGCCACTCTGTGGCAACGCCACGAGTCTCTGCGCACCCGCTTTGAGGAACGCGAGGGGCAACTGCAGCAGGTCATCGACGACCCGGCACTGAGCCTCGAGGTCGAAACTCTGTCATCCAGTGATCAGCTTCTCGGGATTTGTCGCGAGGAGCGCTTTTACCACTTTGACCTTTCCCGCGATGCCCTGTGTCGTCTGCGCCTTTTGCACGACCGGCAGGACCACAGCCACGTGCTGTTGGTGACCATGCACCACAGTATTTCTGACGGCTGGTCCCTGGGAGTTTTCCTGCGCGAACTGTTGGCCCTGTACGATGCCTGCCGGCAGGGCAGGGCCGACACGCTGCCACCGCTGCCGCTGCAGTACGCCGATTTTGCCCTGTGGCAGCGCCAGTGGCTGCGCGGCGAGGTCCTGGACAGGCAGGTCGATTACTGGCGCGGGCAGCTGGCCGGTTTACCGCCCCTGTTAACCCTGCCCACGGACCGGCCACGCCCGGCGGCACAGAGTTATGACGGTCGGGTGGAAACGCTTACTCTGCCGGCGGCCTTGAGCACACAGCTTCGCCATCTCAGTCAGTCCCGGGGCGTGACCCTGTTTATGACTCTGTTGGCCGCCTTTTCGGTGCTGCTCAGCCGCTACGCCGGACAAAAAGATCTCGCCATCGGCACACCCATTGCCAACCGCACCCAGCGCGACACAGAGTCCCTGATTGGCTTTTTCGTCAATACCTTAGTGATGCGTTGCGATCTGCGCGACGATCCGAGTTTTGACACTCTGCTAAGGCGCACCCGGGAGACGGCCCTGGCAGGCTTTGCCCACCAGGACATTCCCTTTGAGCAACTGGTGGAAAAGCTCAGTCCGGAGCGCAGTCTCAGCCATTCGCCCCTGTTTCAGGTGATGTTTGCGATGCAGAATGTGCCGCTTGACTGGCCGTCGACGGCGGGGCTCACAGTGAGTCCGCTGGAACAGGCGGCCGAAGCTGGGGTGTCGCGCTTCGACTTAACTCTGACCGTGGAAGAGGGCAGTGGCGAGGGCGCCATCAGCGGCGGCCTGGAATACAACACAGACCTGTTTGCGCGCGAGACCATGGTGCGCCTGCTGGCACACTACCAGGCGCTGCTGCAGGCCATAGTGGCGGCGCCCGAGCAATCGGTGGCGCGTTACGAGTTTCTTACGGCGGCGGAAAAGCGCCTTCAGGTAGAGACGTGGAACCACAGTGGGGCAGCGGTGCCGGCGGTGGGACTTGCGCAGTTATTCGAAGCCCAGGTGACACGCACACCGGACGCGGTGGCTTTGGTGACGGGCGACCGGCAGCTGAGCTATGTAGCCCTCAACGATCGTGCCAACGCCCTGGCCCATTGCCTGATGGGCGAAGGCGTAGGGCCCGAGGTTCGGGTGGGGCTGTGTGTCGAGCGCTCGCTGGAAATGGTGGTGGGTCTGCTGGGCATTCTCAAGGCCGGTGGTGCCTATGTGCCTCTGGACCCGGATTATCCGCTGGCACGTTTGCAGCACATCGTCACTGACAGCGGCCTTGCGGTGGTGGTGACGAGTGCGCAGACGGCGGCGGTAGTGGCGGGTCTCGACGGACCGGGAGACTGCGCACCGCGCACACTGCAGATAAGTGCGGCGGTATCCGGGCCCTCTCTGGGCAATCCGGAACTGCCCTGCCATCCCGGGCAGGCGGCCTATGTAATTTACACCTCCGGCAGTACCGGTCAGCCTAAGGGTGCGGTCCTGAGTCATGTCAACGCGGTGAATTTTTTGACCAGCATGGGGCAGCGTCCGGGTCTCGGTCGTCGTGACCGCCTGTTGGCAGTGACCACTTTATCCTTTGATATCGCGCTGTTGGAGTGGATGCTGCCGCTGGTTAACGGGGCTTGCTGTGATATTGCGTCGACGCCGCTAACCATGAGCGGTGACGAATTGAGCGCGCGGGTGCAGCAGCAGGCCATCACACTGCTGCAGGCCACGCCTGTGACCTGGAAGCTGATGCTGGAATGCGGCTGGCAGGGCAAAGCCAATCTCAAAGGTTTGATCGGCGGTGAAGCCTTTTCCCAGGCTTTGGTGGCAGAACTGAGCCCGAAAGTGGCGTCCCTTTGGAACATGTATGGCCCCACGGAAACCTGCGTGTGGTCGAGTGTGGCGCAGCTTGAGGTGGGGGCTCAGGTGACCCTGGGTCGGGGCATCGGCAATACAGAGATGTATGTGCTGGACGCCCAGGGTCAGTTGTGTCCCCTGGGGGTTCCCGGTGAGCTCCATATTGGCGGCGCCGGTCTTGCGCGTGCGTACCACGGGCGGGCAGCCCTGACGGCAGAGCGTTTTGTGCCCCACCCCTACGCCACGCGTCCCGGTGAGCGCCTCTATGCCACGGGGGACGGTGTACGCTGGCAGGCGGGGGGCGAGCTGGTTTACCTCGGGCGCCTGGACCAGCAGGTGAAGTTGCGCGGCTTTCGCATTGAGCTCGGAGAAATCGAGAGCCTTCTGCTGGCTCAGAGTGCAGTGCAGGATGCCGTGGCAGTGGTCCGCCGTGAGCGCGAGGACAATCCCCAGTTGCTGGCCTATGTGGTGCCGGCCACAGGTTTGGCAGAAGAAGTTCTGCGAGAATCACTGAGGGAAGCTTTGCGCTGTCACTTACCCGGCTACATGCAACCCTCAGCCATCGGCGTGCTGGAGCATTTCCCCCTGACCGCCAACGGCAAGATTGACCGCAGCGCCTTGCCGGTGCCGGATGCGGTGGCAGCGAGTGCTGGGTTCGAGGCGCCTCAAGGTGAGTGGGAAGAGGTGTTGGCAGGGCTTTGGTCGGAATTACTGCGGTGTTCCCGTGTGGGGCGCGGGGATAACTTCTTCGATTTGGGTGGGCATTCGATTCTCGCCGCGCAGCTCCTTTCCCGCCTGCGGCAGGAGTTTGCTATTGGCCTGCCTATGCGCGCGGTCTTCGAACAACAAACCCTGCGAGGACTTGCCGGGCGAGTGGAGCGGAGTGTCCAGCAGCGCTCGGGCGCAATAGGGGCAGAGGAGCTCAACGCACGCATTCAGGCTAATCAATCACACCTCGACGGTGCCGTGGATGAACTAGAGGAAGGGGAGATCTAGTGGATATTCACGCTATTGTCGAGCAGGCTTCCGCCAGTGGAGTATATCTCTATGTGGAGGGCGACAAATTAAAGTACAAAGCCCAGCAGGGCGGACTGCCGGACACACTGCGAGCTCAACTGAAAGCCCATAAGACAGAAGTTATTGCCTACCTTAAAAGCGGCGATGATAGGAGTACGCAGGGGGCAATACCCGCTGTGACTGCCCGCGGGGACAATGCTCCGGCGCCCCTGTCTTATGCTCAGCGGCGACTCTGGCTGGTCGATCAGGTGATCGGTGCCAGTGCCCTGTATAACATGCCTCTGGCCTGGCGCCTGCGCGGTCGGGTCGATTCTGCGGCGCTGCTTAAGAGTCTGAATATTCTCACCATGCGCCACGGTTCCATGCGCACCCGCTTCGATCGGGTTGGTGATGAGCCGGTGCAATATATCGATGCGGCGCCCGCGCCGCCGGTGTTTGAGGTCATAGATACCACGGCACAAGTGGAGGCCCAGTGCCGGGCCGAGCGCAATCATGCGTTCAATCTTGCAGGCGAAGGGCTTTGCCGCATACGGGTACTTAGGGATCGCGAAGATAGCGACCGGCATGGTAGCGACAGCCTGGTGTTGTTGGTGACCATGCACCACTGTGTGTCGGACGCCTGGTCTCTCGGCATATTTATTCGCGAGCTATTTGCCTGTTACTCCGAACTTTGCCGCACACAGGCGCCCCCCGAACTGGCGCCGCTTGCGTTCCAATATACAGATTACGCCAGCTGGCAGCGCCAATACCTGGGCCCGGATATTTGGCGCGAGGATCTTGCTTACTGGAAACACCAACTGCGCGATTTGCCGGCACAACTGAGTTTGGCCTGTGACCGGCCGAGATCAGAGACACCGAGCTATCGTGGTGCAACGATCAGTGCCGTGATCGATCCAAGCTTGACGGCCCAACTACAGCGTTTGAGCCAGAACAGCCAGGCGAGTTTATACATGACGCTGTTGGCGGCTTTTTCACTGTTGCTGTCGCGCCATGCTGGTCAGGACGATATCTGTGTTGGCTCACCCATTGCCAATCGCGATCAGCCTGGCACAGAGGCTCTGATTGGATTCTTCGTCAACACCCTAGTGCTGCGCACCCGTTTCGACGACGATTGCGATGTGCCCACCCTCCTGGCACGCACCCGGGAAACCGTGCTTGAGGCCTTCGACCATCAACAGCTGCCATTTGAAGCTTTGGTCGACGAGCTGAGCCCGACGCGAACAATGAATATCACGCCTCTGTTCCAGGCGATGTTCGTAATGCAGAACATTCCCATCGAAGAAGAGGCTCTGCCCGGCGTCGAGCTGACGCCAATGCCGGTGGCCCCAGGCGAGGGGATGGCGCGCTTCGATCTGACGCTCACCGTGCAGCAAGGTTTGCGCGGGCTGGACATTGACCTGGAATACAGCTGCGACCTGTTTGAGGCGGATTGGGCCGAGGGCTTGTTGGCCCACTATCAGCAGTTGCTCGCCGCTATGGTGGCCACGCCCGAGCGGCGGCTGTCGCAGCTGGCCATGCTGAGCGATGTCGAACGTTACCGGCAGATTGTGCTCTGGAATGACAGCGGCGAGGCAGCGCTGGAAAATCCGGCTCGCCATCAAGAGCCTACCATTGTTGCG
>NZ_JBFLAB010000065.1:8464-19930 GCF_040742695.1 Microbulbifer discodermiae
GCCCGGTCCGCCAACCGTGCCGCAAGCTCAAGTAGTATCCACTCCACGCTTGACTCAACGGCCGGTCTGACTCAGTCTGGCCGGCAACTCAGTTCGCACCTCACCTATGATGAACTCGAACGCCGTGCCAACCGCCTGGCCCGTCTGCTGGTGCAGCGTGACATTGGCCCGGAAAGCCGGGTCGGTATCGGCACCGGGCGCAACCTGTCCATGGTGATCGCGATTCTCGGCGTACTCAAGGCGGGCGCTGCCTATGTGCCCGTCGATCCCGACTACCCCAAGGCCCGCATCGCCTATGTGATGAGCGACGCGCAGGTGCAAATACTATTGCTTGAGTGCGCGCAACAGGCTGTCTTTGCCGATCTGGAGGTGGAGTGCCTGGCCCTGGACGATGCGGAGATAAAAAAACAACTGGCATCGCAATGCGAAGCCCCCCTTGCCGCCCCGGCACAGGGCCGACACCCGGATCAGGCCGCCTACCTGATGTACACCTCCGGTTCCACCGGGCAGCCCAAAGGGGTGGTGTGTTGCCATCGTAGCATCGTCAACCGGGTGCAGTGGCTGGCCCGCCTGGGTATTGAGCCCGGCGAGGTGTTTTGCCAGAAAACCAGTATCGGCTTCGTCGACCACGTAGCGGAGCTGTTTCAGGGACTGGTTAACGGCGTACCGCTGGTGATGGTGCCGACACACACCCTGCAAAGCGCCGGCAGCTTCGCCTCAGTGCTGAACCGCTGGCAGATTACTCGCATCACCCTGGTGCCTTCTCTCTTGGATGCACTGCTTGAGAGCGAATCTCTGCATGTGCCGAATTTGCGGGTGATGTACAGCAGCGGTGAGGCGCTCAGGCTCGACAACGGTAAGGTTTTTCGCGAGCGCTTTCCGGGTGCGCGCCTGGTGAACATTTACGGTTCGACGGAAGTGGGGGCCGACGCCACCGCCTGGGAGGTGGATACCTCTGAAACCGGGGTATTGATTGGCGGCACCTCGCCCATTGGGCGCGGCATCGATCGCCAGCGTGTCTACCTGCTGGGTCCCGCAGGGGAGCTGCTGCCGGAGGGCGCCGTTGGCGAAGTGTATGTAGGTGGAGCTGGCCTTGCGCGGGGTTATCTTGGCCGCCCGGAGCAAACGGCTGAGCGCTTTGTGCCGGACCCCTTTGATGAGGCGGAAGGCGGTGGTCGTTTGTATCGCACGGGGGATCTGGCGCGCTATGGCCGGGATGGCTGTCTTGAGTATGTGGGCCGGGTTGATCACCAGGTCAATATCCGTGGCTTTCGCGTCGAACCCGCTGAGATAGAGGCGGCACTGTCCCGTGAGGAGGCCATTCAGCAGGCGGTTGTCGGTATTGAACAGCATCGGGGTGAAACGCGAATTATCGCTCACGTCCGTCCCACTCAAGCCTATATGGACGAGCTTGCTAACAAACTCAACGACGACAATCTCGAGCAGTGGACAAAAGTCTGGGAATTCCACTACGCCGACGCCAATACCGCCGAACAGACGGACCTGGATTTTAGTGGTTGGAACAGCAGTTACACCGGCGAGCCAATGCTGCTTGACGACACCAAGGAGCTACTGGCAGGGGCGATGAAGCGTATATTGGCGCTGAAACCGAAGAAGCTGCTGGAGGTTGGGGTCGGCACCGGGCTGCTGCTTTACCGCTACGCCGAACACTGTGAATCCATTTATGCTCTTGATCCATCAGCGGCAGCGCTTGGTGGGATTCAGCAGGAGATAGATCGGCGCGGATGGCGACATATCAGTCTTAGCCAGGGGGATGCACTGAGCATTGAAGCTCTGGCAGGGAGTGATTACGACACCATCGTAATCAATTCGGTAGTGCAGTATTTTCCCAATCGCCTGTATTTTGAGGCGCTGCTCGCACGCGCGCTGGATTGCATACAGTCCTGCGGCAAAATATTTATCGGCGATCTGCGCAATTATGATCTTCTCGAGGCTCATGCTGCCGCAATTGAACGCAGCCGCCTGGGGCAACGCATTGCCGTCAGCGAATTCAGGCAGCGAGTGCAACAGCGGCTGCGACAGGAAAAGGAGCTTCTGGTCAGCCCCAGTTTTTTTCTTAGCCTGGCAGCGGACACAACCTCTATTGTCGATGTGGATATCCAGTTGCGGCGCGGCGTTGGCGACAATGAAATGATGCGCTACCGCTACGATGTTGTGTTGTCGGTCGACAAACAAAACACAGCATCGCGCCCGGTGAATTCCATCGCTGCCGATTTGGCGGAGCAAAAGGCGGCGCTCAAGTGGTTTGACTACAGTGGTGTGGAGGTGCTGCGCGGGGTTCTCAGTGCCGGAGAGTATGAAACCTTTGCTGTATCAGGTCTGTCAAATCCCCGTGTGCGCGAGGATGTTGCCATTGCCGAGGGTGTTAAACACTGGCCCGGCAATCAGCTTGTCAGTCTGAGTGAGCGGGCCGGTCACCTGAATCAGGAATCCATCGAGCAGATGCACGCCTTCGAGGCACTGCTGCAATTTGCTGAAGAATGCGGCTACCAGCCTGCGGTCACCTGGTCACAGGAGCGCCTCGATTGTATGGATGTGGTGTTCAGTCGGCTGCGGGCGCCCTCGGCACTGGCTCGCCACGCTTATAAGCGCCGGCCCTTTGCCAACAATCCCCAACTGCAGACCATAGGTCATCAGTTGTTTTCATTGCTCAAGCCTTCCCTTACAGAGCGTCTTCCCGATTATATGGTGCCGGCCTATTTGGTCGCTGTCGAGCAGTTTCCACTGCTTCCCAACGGGAAAGTTGATACCCGCTCACTGCCGGGGCGCCAGGAGAGTGACCTTGAGCAAATGGAGCATCAAGCACCAAAAAGCGAGGTCGAGAAGATCCTGTGCGAGCTTTGGTGTGACACACTCAAGCTGGATACCGTTGGGGTTTGCCACGACTTCTTCACTCTAGGCGGACACTCGGTATTGGCCACCAAGTTGCTGGCGCGGATACGGGAGGTCTTTGCGGTCGAGTTGCCGATCCGCCAGCTGTTCGATGCCACCACCGTGCGTGAGCAGGCCATGGCCATCGAAAAAGCCCGCTCCGACAATGCCGCATGGTCGCTTGATGCGCCGGCACAGGTGTCGCGTGCGCAACCTCTGCCTGCGTCCTATGCCCAGCAGCGGCTGTGGTATGCCAGTCAGGTCACGGGTGGGCTACCGGTTTACAATATTCCCCTGGCACTGCGTATTGACGGCCGCCTGGACGTTGAAGCTTTAATCGAAAGCCTAGTGGGTATCCACCAACGCCATGAATCCTTGCGTACCCGCTTTGAACAGCGCGACGGGCAGCTGGTGCAGGTGATCGATGACACTAAGCTGTTCGTTCGCCTTGAGCAGGTCGCTTCGGAAGAGGCGCTCAAGCCCATCTACTTTGAAGAGCGACATCAGACCTTTGAGATGGATGGAGGCGTTCTGTTTCGCGTGCGGTTGCTGCGGGTGGACAGGGAAGACTATCATGCGCTGCTGATCACAATGCACCACAGCATTGCTGACGGCTGGTCCCTGCGGATTTTTTTCCGCGAATTGTCGGCTCTATACCAAACCAATCGCGATGGGCAGGCCTCGCCGCTTGAACCCCTGTCCATTCAATATGCGGATTACGCCGTTTGGCAGCGAAAGTGGTTGAGCGAAGGCGTGCTCGACCGCCAGACCGCGTACTGGCGGCAGCAACTCAAAGACCTGCCACCTCTGCTCAACCTGCCCACCGACCGGCCCCGCGCCAGTGAGCAGAGCTTTCGAGGCAGTCTTCAGACCTTCGACCTGCCGGTGGAGCTGGTGGATAAGCTCAAAAACCTGAGCCGCGCCCACAACGCCACGCTCTATATGACCCTGCTTACCGCTTTTGGGATTTTGCTTGGTCGCTACAGTGGGCAAGATGATTTTGCTCTGGGTACGCCTGTGGCAAACCGACTTCGCAAGGAAACCGAGGGCTTGATTGGCTTCTTTATTAACCTTTTGGTTATTCGCTGCCAGATTGATCGACGACAGTCTTTTACCGACTTATTGGCGCGTCAGCGGGAAGTCTCACTACAGGGTTTCGCTCATCAGGATGTGCCCTTTGATTATCTGGTGGAGACCCTGAACCCTGAGCGCAGTGCGAGCTATTCGCCGTTATTTCAGGTGGTATTTGCCTTGCAGAGTGCAGCGACCAAGTCCACCGCTGTCTCTGAGTTCAATCTTAAGCCCTTAAGCTTTGAGGCACATGGAAGCACCGTCACCAATGAGGGGACCCTGGAAGGCATTGCGCGTTTTGACCTCACCTTAAGCCTGTCGGAATCGGCGCAAGGAATTAGTGGCTGGGCTGAATTTAATACGGATTTATTTGATCGGTGCACGATTGTGCAGATGCTCGGTCACTACCGCCAGTTGCTTGAAAGCATTGCGGATAATCCGAGTGCGTGCGTGTCGCAGCTTCAGATGTTGAATCAGCAGGAGAGGCTTCGTCAGCTCCACGACTGGGGTCTGCGCAAGGCCCCCATGCCAGAGTCTAGCGGGATACATCACCTGGTGGAGCAACAGGTGGTGCAGAGGCCGGACAGTATCGCCCTGGTGCTTGTGGAGGGATGTGACTGCGCTGTGCACCTTACCTACGCTGAGCTCAACAGGCGCGCCAACCGGCTTGCCCACATTTTGGTGGCGATGAATATTTCCTGTGAAAGTCGGGTCGGAGTGCTGACTTCGCGTTCGCTGGACACCTTCGTCGGAATTCTCGCCACACTCAAGGCAGGCGCCTGCTATGTACCCCTTGACCCCAAGCTTCCCACTGGCCGTCTGCGACAACTGTTGCACCCGGCGAGCATAGATCTGCTGCTCAGCCAGCGTGCACTGACAGGCGAGCTGGTCATCGGGGAAATACTCAAAGTAGAAGCGGGGGCAGAGCAAAGGGTGGTACCCCTTGTTCTGCTCGATGACTTAGAACCGGTCGCAAGCACTGGTCCCACGTCCGAAAACCCTCATGTTGTCGTTCACCCCCGGAGCCTCGCTTATACGATTTACACCTCGGGCAGCAGTGGCGAACCCAAAGGTGTTGGCCTCAGCCACCATAGCTTGTGTAACCTGGCTGTTTATCAGGCACGTCAATACGGCTTGGGGCCCCACAGTCGTGTGCTGCAGTTTGCCTCCATCGGTTTTGATGCGGCTACCTGGGACTGGAGCATGAGCCTGACCCGGGGTGCCGCTTTGCACATCATCCCAGAGGAAATGGTGACCTGCGCTGATCGTTTGGGCCACGCGGTAGAAGCGCACTCTATTACCTACAGTTTTATTCCACCGGCGCTATTAAGCAGCCTTGCCATTGAGCAATTTGACAGTGTTGGCACCCTCACAGTCGGGGGGGAAAGCCCTTCCCGGGAAGTCTTGCAGCCCTGGCTTGTGGGACGACGGGTATTTAACGCCTATGGGCCAACGGAAAGCACCGTGGTGGCGACCACCTGTGAGATTCAGCTGGATATGGACCCACCACCCATCGGTGGTCCAATCGACAACGTTTGTGTCTACGTGCTGGATCCGGACAAACAGCTGCTGCCAACGGGGGCTGTCGGAGAGTTGCATATTGGGGGGGGCGGCCTTGCGCGAGGATACCCCGAGCGGCCGGGGCTGACGGGAGAAAAGTTTATTCCCGACAGCTTCAGCGGCTGCCCTGGGGCGCGTCTCTATTGCACCGGCGATCTGGTGCGCTATCGGCAAGACGGCAAGCTGATGTTTGTTGGGCGCGCCGACGAGCAGGTCAGTCTGCGCGGCTTTCGTGTTGAGCTGGGCGAAATTGAAGCCGTGCTCAGGCGCCATCGAGGGGTGGTGGATGCGGTGGCCAATGTGGTAGAGGCGGAGCAGAAGAGGGTCATAATCGCCTATTTCATTCCCGAGGGTGAGGAGGCCGATGGCTTGTCGCTAGCCTGCGAGCCCACCGAATCGCTTTCCGACCAGCTCGGCAAATATTTGCGCAATCAGTTGCCCGTGTACATGGTACCTGCCGCGTTGGTGGAGCTGCCAGCTTTTCCCCTGATGGCAAGCGGCAAAGTGGATAAGAAGCGGCTTCCACTGCCCAAACTGTCAGTCAGGTCCAACTATTCGCCGGCGATGACCACCCAACAGCGGATACTTTGCGGCCTTTGGCAGCAGGTTCTGGGACTTGAGTCAGTGGGCATTGACGACGATTTTTTTTCCTTGGGTGGCGATTCCATTTTAGGCATACGGGTGGTGTCCCAGGCCAAAGCTCACAGTCTTCATTTTGACGTTAACCAGTTGTTTAAATACAAGACTGTACGGGTGATTTGCGAGCACCTGTCTGAGGTCAGACTGTATGCGGATCAGGGCGACTCTTCGGGCAAGCTCTCGCCTCTGCCTATCCAACGCTGGTTTTGGTCCCACAAAACGGACTGGTATCACCACTTCCATCAGTCACACTCCTTTCTCATTGACGAGAGGATCTCGGCGCAAACCCTTGCCGCCTGTATCGCAGCGCTGCATCGTAAACACGATGCCCTGCGCCTACGGTTTCACCCCGCTGAGGGCGGCTCTGCTCATGACGTGGAGCCGGTTTTCTCCCCCTTTGAAGATCAATTGTTGCACACTTGCGTGCACGAATATGCGCTGAACTCCGATGATTACGCGGATGTTCTTGAGCACATACGCGTCGAGGGCGGGCGGGTGAAAGCAGCCGTGGATTTACGTCGGGGTCCATTGCTTAAGGCACTTATCTTTCGTACCGGCGGCGATAAGTCTTACCTTTTGCTCATCTGCCACCACCTTGTCATCGATGGTGTCAGTTGGCGTATCATTGTCCATGACCTTGAGCAGGCACTCGGACAATGTCACCGCGACCAGCCCATTACCCTCGGCCCAAAAACCACCGCCTATCAGCGTTGGGCGGAGCATATCGAGCACTATGCGGGCTCCCATCTGCCGGCGGCCACCCGTGATTTTTGGCTAGAGCAGTGGGAAGGTGCCGCCAACACGCTCCCGCTCGATTCCCAGGCGATTTCTGCCGATGCCGATCACACCTTCGCGGATGTCGACATTTGCAGGGCCCACCTCTCGAAGAGGGAAACCCAGGCGCTACTGACCAGTGCCAACCAGGCTTACGGAACCCAGGCCCAGGAGCTGCTGCTGGCCGGGCTCGCCCTGGCCATCCAGCGCTGGACTTCCCACTCGCACTTCACCATCTTGCTTGAAAGTCACGGTCGTGAGAGTGAAGCCTTTGACGGCATGGATCTCAGCGATACCTTGGGGTGGTTTACCTGCCTGTTTCCCTTTCTTCTCGATCTTCGCGCCCCGGCCGGTGAGACCGAGGATAACGCTTTGGCGGCGGCCATTATCACCCTCAAAGACCAATGGCGAGCGGTGCCGAGGCGCGGGCTGGATTACGGAATACTGCGCTATCTGTGCAAAGACGATGACATCGTGGCGCGGGAGAGGCAATACCGGCCGCAATTGATGTTCAACTACTTTGGACAAGTGTCCGCCGACTCACGAGGGGCGACTGCACTTACACCACATCCGGTCGCCAGTGGACCGGACATTGCCGATGGGTTTCCAAGGTCCCATCTGGTGGAAATTAATGCCGAAGTGAGAGACGGTCACTTGGGTTTTCAGGTGGAATACTCGCGCCGCCATTTTAAATCCACGGTCATGGCCACCTTTGGTCAACACCTGCAGGATGCTTTGCGGCAACTTCTGTCCCACTGTGACAGGCGTCAGGAGGTAACCCTGACCCCGGGGGATTTTCCCTCGACAGCTTTGTCGCGCAGTGAGGTCCGGGATTTACAGCATCGTTTTTGGCCATTGGTGGACATCTACCCCGCCACTAGTATGCAAGCGGGGCTCATGTTCCACACCTTGCGTGATAGCCGGCATGAGGCTTATCTCACTCAGCTGTGGTTTGAGATAGAAGGCGCGTTTGATCCGGAGTGCCTGGCCAATGCCTGGCAAGCGGTTATCGAGCGACACGATATTTTTCGAACGGCTTTTGTCGAGGCCGCAGGTCAGTTGTTGCAGGTGGTGCAAGGCCGGGCGAATCTGCCCTGGGAGCACCTCGACTGGAGTGACATTCCCGCAGACCAGGTGGCGAAGCGCTTCGAGATCCTGCGACAGCGGGACAAGCAGCATGGCATTGACTTCGACGTGGCGCCACTTTTACGTATGACCTGCGTCAGGCTGTCGCCCATCCGCCACCTGTGGCTGTGGACCCACCATCACAGCATCCTCGACGGTTGGAGTATGCCCCTGGTATTGAAAGAAGTGTTTAGCGTATATCGGGACAGCCTGGCCGACAGATCTGTGTCCAAGGCCCCGCCACCTGCCTTTAAACACTATGTCCATTGGCTGCGCCGCCAGGATCGCCTGGGCGCTATACAGTTTTGGGCGCACGAGCTTAACGGTGTTATGCCCTGTGGCGGGCTGCCCCTTAACGAGAGTGCCTACGAGGGGCGCCCCCAGAGTCGCGAGCGTTGCATCAAAACGCTCGATCCCGGGCTGAGTGAGGAATTGTCGGCCCTTGCCCGCAGCACTGGCGTCACCGTAAATACTCTATTTCAGGCTGCCTGGGCCTGTGTGTTGAGCCTGGGCTGCGCGCGTGACGATGTGATATTCGGCCAAACCGTATCAGGTCGTCAGGCGGACGTGGCGGGTATCGACAGCATGGTCGGTTTGTTTATCAATACCCTTCCCGTACCTGTCGTGATTAAAGGCGAGCTGACCCTGAAAGCGTGGCTTGACGATATTCAGCGGGCGCAGAGCCAGCGGGAGGCTCACGGATTCTTGTCCCTCAATGACATTCATGGCTCTGGCCAGCGTTTGTTTCACTCACTTTTGGTGTTTGAAAACTACCCCGCTTCGAGTGACCTGGCCCAGGATCTGCCTTTTAATTTGTCGAAGGTGAACAGCGATGAGAGTACAGACTACGCCGTCACCCTGATGATTCAACCTCTAAAATCCTTCAAGCTCACCCTGCTGCACGCCAGCGAGGTGATCTCCTCTGCCGCCGCCGACATTTTGCTTGAGCGCCTGGCGGCGGTCCTGGAAGTCTTTACGGTTTCTCCTGAGGCGCGCCTTGGCACGCTGGTTGAGGGATTGGCGACGCAATATCCAGCGTATACGAGGCCTGAAAGCGCTGCGGCTTTTGACGCGGAGTCGAGATTGGGGGACGGACAGGAGCGTCCGTTGCGAATTTGGCAGTCGCCAAGGGGCTCCCTAATGGCGATGCAGGAGGTGATTGACCGTGTGCCGGGCGTGATTAAGTCCGCTGTCGTGAAGTTGCCCTCCGGGGCTCTTGTGTGTTGCCTTTTGCCGGCTAAAGGGGAGACACAAGTAGAGATAAGTACGCGTATTCTAGGGTACTTGCGTTCAGGTTCGCAGCCTGAGGTCTTGCCAAACATCATTCACTGTGTGCCCTCATTACCCCTTAACGCTGGTGACTACATCGATATTGACGCTCTGCCCAATCCTGAACAGGGCAGACGCGGAGCCCTTGCCAATGTGCCCTTCAAAGCTCCTGTCAACGGCACACAAGAGATTCTTTGCGACATATGGCAAAAGATTCTCGGCCGAGAGAAGGTGGGGGTAAACGACAATTATTTTGCCCTGGGTGGGGATTCCATCCGCTCCCTTGGCATCGTCTCTGAGGCAAAAAAGCACGGCGTATATTTCAGCGTCAATGACCTGTTCAGCCACCCCTCCATCGAGCGCTTGGCAGAGACAGCGGTTCGACATCAAACACATGGAGTAGACGCTGAGGCCATTGCGCCCTTTGCCCTGATTGACGCAGCTGAGCGCTTGCGTCTTGCGGCCAGCATAGCCGACGAACAATTGTTGGATGCCTTCCCCCTGACCATGATGCAGCACGGCATGGTTGTCCTTGCCCAGCGGCAGTCGGCACTCAATACCTACGAAAACCTTCAGCTGTACCAATTCAACCACCCCTGGGACGCCACTGTCTTCGAGCACGCTTTGGTGTGGCTGCTGGACAAGCATCCCATGATGAAAGCTGTTTACGATTTGTCTGGTGAGCGTCCGCTGCAGCTTATTCGCCGGGTGTGCCGGCCCGGCCTACGGGTGGTGGATTTGAGTCAGGACAGCGAGGAGGTCGCCCACAAGGCCATCCGCGAGTGGATGCAGGAAGAAAAATCCCGCGGTATCGACACCCAGATGGCCCTTTGGCGGGCCGCCGTTTATCTGCTGCCAAGCGGACGCTTCGTCTTCGGACTGTTCCTTAATCATGCCCTGTGGGACGGTTGGAGTTTGGAAAGTTTTATCGCCGAGTTGTATCAGAGTTATGACCGCCTGCTGCGTGGGCAGCCCTTGCCCGGGGCTGAGGTTATCCCTTCATTCAATCAGTATGTCGCCCTGGAGCTCGCGGCCCTGGAGGACGACAAAGAGAGGAATTTCTGGCAACAGGAAACCGGGGGCATGGCGGAGTTGCCCTGGTGGTCGGGGCGTACAAAGTCCTCCAGTGTCATGATTCGCTGCGATTATTCCCGGGACTTAAGCCGCCGCCTGGCGGCACTGGGCGGTGAACTCGGTGTTGCCGATAAAAGCCTTTGGAGTGCAATTTATCTGGCGCTGCTGTCGTTGCTCAATGGTACCCACAAAGTGGCCGCCTGTGTCATGACCCAGGCGCGACCCGAAATGTCCGGCGCCGATAAAATGGTGGGGCTATTCCTTAACGCTTTGCCCTTGCAGGTGTCGACCCGTCAGGCGTCCTGGCGGCAGTATATTTGCGCTGTAGACCAGTGCCTCAACCGTCAGCACCAACATCGCTTTTTGCCTATCGCCGAGATCCAAAAACTGTCGGGACTCGACTTTTCAGCTGCCGTGCTCAACTACACCAACTGGCACATGTACACTCAGGATCAGGCCCGGGAGGGGATCGACGCCCCGAAAAAAATCGACGCCTGGGCGGAGACAGATTATCTCTTTTTGATGGACGCCTACAAAGATGATCGCAGTCAGTGCTTTTGTGCCGATTTGAGTGTCGACGCCGCCGTTTTTGACGAACACAGTCGCCGGCGCATCAAGGTCTATCTCGACAATCTGGTGCGCCAGCTCGTAGAGAGGCCCGATGAGGCCATAGACAGTTCGGCGCTATTGACGAGGCAGGAGCGCCAGGATCTTCTGTTCACCTGGAACCACAGTGGGGCAGCGGTGCCGGCGGTGGGACTTGCGCAGTTATTCGAAGCCCAGGTGACACGCACACCGGACGCGGTGGCTTTGGTGACGGGCGACCGGCAGCTGAGCTATGTAGCCCTCAACGATCGTGCCAACGCCCTGGCCCATTGCCTGATGGGCGAAGGCGTAGGGCCCGAGGTTCGGGTGGGACTGTGTGTCGAGCGCTCGCTGGAAATGGTGGTGGGTCTGCTGGGCATTCTCAAGGCCGGTGGTGCCTATGTGCCTCTGGACCCGGATTATCCGCTGGCACGTTTGCAGCACATCGTCACTGACAGCGGCCTTGCGGTGGTGGTG
>NZ_JBFLAB010000066.1:0-19614 GCF_040742695.1 Microbulbifer discodermiae
ACGATTCCAACTGCACTGTTGTGAAAAGAGACTCCTGAAAAACATCCATACCGCGCACTGAACCAAAATCCTCTGTGGGTTATCGTTTTCCGTATTGTATCTAACCCAATGTTCTCAGGCGACAAAATCAACAGCCTGCTAGGGTGGATAAGCGAAACGTAGCCACCACTCTCGGGCGCTACAACAATCGGCCACATCAGTCCGAAAAAACAGCAAGAAAAAACCAGGAAGCATCAGTGACACCGTCCACAAGACAGCAAACAATCATATTGACCTTCGTATGCGGCCTGGCTTTCGCTTTTCCCATCGCCGTCTGGCACCTCTCCGCCGGCAACCCTGTTCTGTACTTTACCCGAGAACTCCCACCCGGCCAGCTGCCCTATTTGTTTTCCAAACTTACCGGCCTGCTGGCCTTTTCCTGCTTCTGGGTACAATGCCTGTTGGCACTGGCCAAGGGTGCGCCGGTGCTGCGAAACAGCATGCCCTCTCTTACAACCAAGGGACATATCCGCCTCGGACTGAGCACGCTCGGCCTTGTTCTCGCCCACCTGGGACTCTTCTTTACCGCCGTCAGTCTGCGCACCGGCGCCCCCGCCTGGGGTCTGCTATTGCCGCAATTCAGCCAGGGTTACTACCAGCTCCATGTAAGCCTCGGCCTGGTCGGACTGTGGCTGTTGTTACTGGCCATTTTCGCAGGATGGCAGACCTACCGCGGCAAAAGGGGGTGGCGAAAAGTACATATGGCCTGGTTTGCGGTGTTCGCACTGGTATTTTGGCACGCCTTTGCCATCGGCAGCGAATCCCGCTATGGCGCCATGCGCTATGTATTTCTGCTGATGGTCACCAGTCTGACGGCGATTGCGCTATCCAGGTGGAGTTTTGCACTGCGGGCAAGAAAACAGACCCCACTGGCTGCGCGGAGATCCATTGACCAGGCATAGCAGAAAATTTGAACAAATCGATAATCATCCAGGTTATCCAGGAGACGGCATGTCCAGGCAAAAGATACAGGATGTACAAGATCCGATTGCAGGCGGGATAAACAGCAGGCTCAAAAAGCGTAAAAAACCTACGCCGATGCTGAATCGACAAGTTGTTGCGATAATTTTGCTGTTTTTTGCCCAGATATTTTCCCAAGCCGCCGCCGCTGAAGACATCGTTCTCTACCCGTTGCCCGAAAAGCACTACCAACCCAGTCTCTATGTGACTGGTCTTGCCAGCCTGAGTAGAGAAATCCTGCAGGCCGAAGTGAACGGCGAACTTGTAGCCGAGACCCTCAGCAACGAGACCGGCGACTTTGCGCTAAGAATCCCTTTGCAAGCGGGCGACAACCAGCTGCGTATTATCGGTACTACTGCGCAGTCTGCCATCCATACAATAGGGTATCTGCCAACGGCCGCGGGCTCCGGGATATGGAAGGTTACAGGCACCAGTGAAGCGCCGGATTTTCCATCGCTGGACCCCTTGCCCGCCACCACCTCAGACAATCCCACTACCGTAACAGGCACGGCGCCGCCTGAAACCAGCGTCAGTTTCTTTGTAAATGGACGCTATACCCGCAGTATCGATATCGATGCCAGCGGTGTTTTCTCTACCTGGGTGCCGCTGGAAGACAATGCCAATAGCATTTACGCAATTGCAGAGAATGAAAACGGGCAAAGTCCGGCCTCAAATACGATCAATACGGAATATGGCAACAGTACCCAGAGAGAGTGGAGTGGCACACTTTCAGAAACTTTGGTATGGACGCCAGGGGATGGCACCCCTTATCAGCTAATTGGTAATCTGACTATTGCAGAAGGTGCAACTCTGTGGCTTCAACCTGGTACTCGTGTGGATATAGCCGCAGACTATAAGTTGTTAGTGCAAGGCGAGTTGGTCGTAGCTGGCGACGAAGCCTCCCCGGTTGTCCTCAAACCCACTGCAGCAGCTTGTGACGGTACGAATACCTGGCGCCAGGACTGGCGGGGCATTGAAGTGTTGGCCGCTGCCAGCGCCAGCATTGAATACGCCGAGATCCACTGCGCCTCCAAAGGCGTGCATTTTAATGGTGGAGACGGCGCAATCCGGCATACACGGCTGCTAAACAACCATGCCGCGGTCGAGATGATCGCCACCTCGCCGGAGACTGCTATAGCGCCGGAATTGCTCGCCAATGAAATTCGCGGCGGTTTCTATGGCATCTCAGTGCAACGCAACAGCGCGCCGCTGATTGGCGGCGGCAACGAAATTACCCGCAACTATTACGGTCTGTATGCGACAGGCAACAATAACCAAGCCCAGAACCCCGCTCCAGTGGTGACTGGCAACAGTATTGATGCAAACACCGGTTACAACTATTACGCCAGCAGCTTTGGCAACGCTGCGCTGACGGTACTGGATGCGACCGATAACTGGTGGGGAACAACGAATCCGGCACAGATTGCCGCCAAGATCTACGACTGGAGCGACAGTCCGACTTCGGCGCCGGTAGTGAACTACAGTGGCTACCTGGATGGCGTCGCTGGTGAACCGGTGTATAGCGGAGAATTTCTGAACGGTCCTATCGCCGCGGACACCACCCTAAGCGCCAGCGAATATCAGATACAGGGCAATGTCACGATAGCCCAGGGCACCACCTTAACCATTGATCCCAGTACACAACTGAATATCGCGGTCAATGCCAAACTGCAGGTACAGGGAGCCCTACTGATCGCCGGCAGCGGGGAATCGCCGGTTGTCTTCAAACCCACTGCAGCAGCTTGTGACGGTACGAATACCTGGCGCCAGGACTGGCGGGGCATTGAAGTGTTGGCCGCTGCCAGCGCCAGCATTGAATACGCCGAGATCCACTGCGCCTCCAAAGGCGTGCATTTTAATGGTGGAGACGGCGCAATCCGGCATACACGGCTGCTAAACAACCATGCCGCGGTCGAGATGATCGCCACCTCGCCGGAGACTGCTATAGCGCCGGAATTGCTCGCCAATGAAATTCGCGGCGGTTTCTATGGCATCTCAGTGCAACGCAACAGCGCGCCGCTGATTGGCGGCGGCAACGAAATTACCGGCAACTATTACGGTCTGTATGCGACAGGCAACAATAACCAAGCCCAGAACCCCGCTCCAGTGGTGACTGGCAACAGTATTGATGCAAACACCGGTTACAACTATTACGCCAGCAGCTTTGGCAACGCTGCGCTGACGGTACTGGATGCGACCGATAACTGGTGGGGAACAACGAATCCGGCACAGATTGCCGCCAAGATCTACGACTGGAGCGACAGTCCGACTTCGGCGCCGGTAGTCAACTACAGTGGCTACCTGGATGGCGTCGCTGGTGAACCGGTGTATAGCGGAGAATTTCTGAACGGTCCTATCGCCGCGGACACCACCCTAAGCGCCGGCGAATATCAGATACAGGGCAATGTCACGATAGCCCAGGGCACCACCTTAACCATTGATCCCGCTACACAACTGAATATCGCGGTCAATGCCAAACTGCAGGTACAGGGAGCCCTACTGATCGCCGGCAGCGGGGAATCGCCGGTTGTCTTCAAACCCACTGCAGCAGCTTGTGACGGTACGAATACCCAGCGCCAGGACTGGCGGGGCATTGAAGTGTTGGCCGCTGCCAGCGCCAGCATTGAATACGCCGAGATCCACTGCGCCTCCAAAGGAGTGCATTTTAATGGTGGAGACGGCGCAATCCGGCATACACGGCTGCTAAACAACCATGCCGCGGTCGAGATGATCGCCACCTCGCCGGAGACTGCTATAGCGCCGGAATTGCTCGCCAATGAAATTCGCGGCAGTTTCTTTGGCATCTCTGTGCAACGCAACAGCGCGCCGCTGATTAGCGGCGACAACGAAATTACCGGCAATTATTACGGTCTGTATGCGACAGGCAACAATAACCAAGCGCAGAACCCCGCCCCGGTGGTGACTGGCAACAGTATTTATGCAAACACCAGCCACAACTATAACGCCGGCAGCTTTGGCAACCCTGCACTCGCGGTACTGGATGCGAAAGGTAACTGGTGGGGGAGTGCTGATCCGGCTAAAATTATTATTACGATTTATGACCATAAGAATAGCAGCAGCTCCCCCTTTGTAAATTACGCTAATTACCTGGCTGCCCCTGGAGGCCAGCCAGCCTACGACGGTCAGACTCTCCTCGGCCCGATAAGCGAAGATCTGACCCTCCCTAGCGGCGACCACCGAATGTTGCAAAACATTGTTGTGGAACCTGGGGTAACGCTGACTTTGCAACCCGGTGCCAGCCTGAAGTCCGCACCGGACTTCAAACTGCAAATTGCCGGTAATCTGGTAGCACGGGGTATTACCGGAGAGCGAGTGGAATTTTCCTCCGCCTCGCCAACACCTCAGTCCGGTGACTGGTACGGTATCGAAGTAGTCACCGGTGGCATTGTAGATCTGGACTATGCTCGTATTGAAGGTGCCGTCTACGGCCTCGACTTCAATGGTGGCCAGGGCACGGTGCGCAACTCCCTGTTCCGCTTCAATACCCACGGTATCTATATCCGCGCCAATAGCGATCCGCTGATTACCGATGGCAACGAGATCACCCTGAACGACTATGGGGTTTATATTATCGGCAACGGTGTCCCCAAGGATAACCCTATGCCGGTGATTACCGGCAATAACCTGTACGGCAACAGTAGTTACGATCTCTACACTACCGGCTTTGGCGATCCCCAGTCCGTCACCCTGGATATCACCGGCAACTGGTGGGGTACCGCCGATCCGGCCGCCATCGAAGCGCGAATCTACACGGCCGCCGCTTCTTCGCCCCAAGTGGATTTCAGCAATTACCTGGAGGCGGTGATCGGATTGCCGGCAGTCACCATTAGCGGTGTGAGCCTGCACTCACCGGTACTACATCCCCTCGCCGGAGAGTCGGCCCAGGGTCTATTTACGCTTAACCGGGCAGCCACGGTCACTGTGGAGATTCGCCGGGAGTCCGACAATACGGTGGTGAATCAAGCCAGTGAAAGCCACCCGGCCGCCGGTGACTATCCCCTCCTGTGGGACGGCCGCGACAACCAGGGCACCCTGATGCCCGAGGATCTCTACCGGGTGGTCTTACTGGCCAATGACGGCGTCGATGACTTCGTCTACGACGCGCCCAATCCCAGTGGTGCCGGCAGTGTCTCCGGCGCGGTGCCCAGCCGCTACAACGCCTATGCCAATGACTTTTACAAGATTTCGGTAAATGTGGCGAGTCCGAGCTTGGTGAGTATGCAGGTCACCCCGGATGGCGGCCCGGCTTTCTATGTCTTCAAGGAAGCCTTCTATCCCGAGGGTCAGCACTGGCTCTACTGGGACGGCAGAGATCCCAATGGCGATATTATCGACGTACCAGTCTCCGTCTTCTATCCGGCGCCCCTGCGGGTTAGGCCCACCGCCATTTATGTGGCCGCTGCCGCACCGGATATCACCGGCCCGGGGGCCGCGCCCAATATCGAAGTGAAATCCGATCCCTATCTGGTCAGCCACAGCTATGAACAACTGACTCGTATGGCCTACCGGATCAGCAACGATGCCCACGTCACCTTCAGCCTCCTGCCGCCGGGTATCGTAGATCCGCAGGACCCCTCGGCCATTGTGCTGGTGGATAACGTTCTGCAACAGGCGCAGGATGGAAGTGGCGAACCCATCCAACACGAAGTGGAATGGCGCGGCTACGACCTGGCCGATCCCAATGCGGTGCTGGTGGGAGAGGAAGGCGCCTACACCTTCGCCATACAGGCGCGCTCAGCGGAAACCGGGGAATCCACCCTGTACCGGGGTGTGGTCAATTTGTATCGCTAGACGTTGGCGCCAATAGCCATAAGGGACATTATGAAATTCAAACTGGGGTCGCTTCATCATTCGGTCGGGGTATTTCCCGGTTTCTATCGATGCGTTATGCCAACTTTAAAAGATTAATGGAATGAAGGGTCGATTAAGCGTGGTCAAACGGCAGAGCCCTTTTACCAGAGTTACACAGCGTGCGAAAGCTGGCCTGCTGGCAGTAATCTGGATATCTATTGCAGCGTTTTCCGTAGGCGCCCAGGCAGAAGTCCTGCTTTATCCCGTATCGGAAAGAGTCTATTCACCCGACTTGTATATTAGTGGGCTTTCCGACCAACCCAATGAAGCCATTGATATCGAACTCAATAATTCAACGGTGGTGCAAACCCGGAGCAATGCTACCGGCGAATTTACCGTGATTGTGGCACTGACTGCCGGCGACAACCGTATCCGCGCTTTGAGCGCGATCTCTGCAGACTCCTCCGAATTCCAAAGCATTCAATATGTTCCTGTCAGAGATAAAGGCCAAACCGGGGCGCAAAGGAAGGTTCGCAATGACATAGGGGCCCCGGTACTGGATGCGATAAATGCCCAGAGCGATACCAACCCGGCAACGCTAACTGGCTCTGCGGCGCCGGGCTCAACGGTCAGTTTTTTTGTCAATGGCCGGCTAACAAGAAGTATCGTTGTTGATGAAAGCGGTGTCTTCTCAGCCTGGGTCCCTCTGCAGGATGGTGACAACTCCATCTATGCGATTTCTGCGACGGATGCCTGGCAAACTGTTGCCTCGAACAGTGTGGCTAGCAGCTACACCAATACGCTCGAACGAGAGTGGTCCGGAGATATATCAAACACCCTTGTGTGGACTAAGGGAGATGGCTCTCCCTATATCCTCGAAGGCGATCTGAACGTCCTTGAAAACGTAACCCTCTGGATTCAGCCGGGTGTTGAGATCCTGGTAAATGGTAATTATCGGATGAGTGTTTCCGGTTATTTTAAGGTGACTGGGCTTATCGAGAATCCAGTGCTGTTCAAGCCGACGGCAGCGGACTGCAATGGGATCAATAGCAGTCGATCGGACTGGCCGGGTATTGAAGTGGTTGCAGGGGCCAGCGCAGCTCTGGAACACGCCGAGGTGCACTGTGCGCAGAACGGTATTCACTTTAATGGTGGCGATGGCTCGGTGCGCAATTCCGAGTTTTTAAACAATACCCACGGTATTCGTACAGCGGGCGCTTCCGCCGAGGCCCGTATTGCCCCAGAGATCGCCGGCAATACTATTCGCGGCAGCTGGTCCGCGGTAGTTATCCTTCTCAACAGTGACCCGCAGATTAGCGGTGGTAATGAAATTACCTTAAACGGCCACGGACTCGTTGTCATAGGAGATGGCAGTGCGGCCAATAATCCCCAACCGGTAGCCACCGGCAATAACCTTTACGGCAACACGCACTACAACTTCTATACCAGCGATTTTGGCGACCCCACAAGCACCACCCTGGATGCCACTGGCAACTGGTGGGGCAGTACAGAACCAGGGGTTATCGCCTCTTCCATTTACGACAGAAATGACAGTCCAAGCTCGCCACTGGTGAACTACGGCAGCTATCTCGATAGCTTAAATGGTCAGCCCGTTTATACTGGTCACTCTCTGTCCGGATCGATTGACGAAGATACCGTTTTGCCCGCCGGTCGCCATCTGCTGCTGGAGAACTCAGTGGTAGAGCCCGGAGTCACCCTGACCCTGGAGGCCGGCGCTAGTCTGCTAGCTGGCCCCGATCTAAAACTACAGGTAACGGGCACTCTGGTAGCCCAGGGCACCGCGGACTCGGAAGTGGTCTTTGCCCCGCTCTCAGGGACAACCACCGCTGGGCAATGGTACGGTATTGAAGTGATTGCCGGCGGCAGCGTCGATTTCAACTATGCCCGGGTTGAGGGGGCCCGGTTCGGCCTCGAGTTTAACGGTGGCCAAGGTACTGTTCGCAATTCCCTGTTCCGCCGTAATTCCTACGGCATCTACGTGCGCGCCGGCAGCAACCCCCTGATCAGCTCTGGTAATGAAATTACCTTAAACTCCTTCGGACTCCTTGCCATAGGGGATGGTAGTGCGGCCAATAATCCCCAACCGGTAGTCACCGGCAATAACCTTTACGGCAACTGGCAGTACGACTTCTATACCAGCGATTTTGGCGACCCCGAAAATACCACCCTGGATGCCACTGGTAACTGGTGGGGCAGTACAGAGCTACGGGTTATCGCTTCTTCCATTTACGACAGAAATGATGATTCAAGCTCGCCACTGGTGAACTACGGCAGCTATCTCGATAGCTTTAATGGCCAGCCCGCTGGTTTCTTTCTGTCCGGATCGATTGACGAAGATACCGTTTTGCCCGCCGGTCAACATCTGCTGCTGGAGAGTTCAATGGTAGAGCCCGGAGTCACCCTGACCCTGGAGGCCGGCGCTAGTCTGCTAGCTGACCCCGATCTAAAACTGCAGGTAGCGGGCACTCTGCTAGCCCGGGGCACCGCGGACTCGGAAGTGGTCTTTGCCCCGCTCTCAGGGACAAGCGACCGTGGGCAGTGGTACGGTATTGAAGTGATTGCCGGCGGCAGCGTCGATCTCGACTATGCCCGGGTTGAGGGGGCCCAGTACGGCCTTGAGTTTAACGGTGGCCAAGGTACTGTTCGCAATTCCCTGTTCCGCTTTAATTTCTACGGCATCTGGGTGCGCGCCGGCAGCAACCCCCTGATCAGCGCCGGTAATGAAATTACCTCAAACTCCTACGGACTCCTTGTCGTAGGGGATGGTAGTGCGGCCAATAATCCCCAACCGGTAGTCACCGGCAATAACCTTTACGGCAACACGCAGTACGACTTCTATACCGGCAGTTTTGGCGATCCCGAAAATACCACCCTGAATGCCACTGGTAACTGGTGGGGCAGTACGGAGCTAGGGGCTATCGCCTCTTCCATTTACGACAGAAATGACGATTCAAGCTCGCCACTGGTGAACTACGGCAGCTATCTTGATAGCTTAAATGGCCAGCCCGCTGGTCTCTTTCTATCCGGATCGATTGACGAAGATATCGTTTTACCCGCCGGTCGCCATCTGCTACTGGAGAGTTCAGTGGTAGAGTCCGGAGTCACCCTGACCCTGGAGGCCGGCGCTAGTCTGCTAGCTAGCGCCGATCAAAAACTACAGGTAGCGGGCACTCTGCTAGCCCGGGGCACCGCGGACTCGGAAGTGGTCTTTGCCCCGCTCCCAGGAACAAGCACCCCTGGGCAGTGGTGCGGTATTGAAGTGATTGCCGGCGGCAACGTCGATTTCAACTATGCCCGGGTTGAGGGAGCCCAGTTCGGCCTCGAGTTTAACGGTGGCCAAGGTATTGTTCGCAATTCCCTGTTCCGCTTTAATACCGTCGGTATCTACGTGCGTGCCGGCAGCAACCCCCTGATCGGCGATGGTAATGAAATTACCTTAAACGCCTACGGACTCTTTGTCATAGGGGATGGTAGTGCGGCCAATAATCCCCAACCGGTAGTCACCGGCAATAACCTTTATGGCAACACGGAGTACGACTTCTACACCAGCAACTTTGGCGATCCCGAAAATACCACCCTGGATGCCACTGGTAACTGGTGGGGCACAGTGGATGAGGCGGTAATAGAAACGCAAATCTACACCGCTGCGAGTACTTCACCGCAGGTGGATTTCAGTAATTACTGGGTAGGGGCCTTCGGCCGGACTGTGGTACGTCTCACAGTAGCAAAGTTCTATCCACTGGAAGGGGAGCAGGCGCTGGGCAGTTTCACTCTAAGCAGCGCCGCCAATGTCACCATCGAGATCCGCAGGGATGTTGACAATACGCTCGTTTACCAAGCGGATGGGAGCTATCCCCAGGCCGGTGAGTATCCGATCTTCTGGAATGGGCGTGACAATGAGAGCGCACTGCAGGCCGAGGGTCTGTATTACGTCATGCTGCGCGTCAACAACGGACTCGACAATTTTGTCTACAACGTGCCGCATCCCGGAGGAGAGGGCAGTGTGAGCGGCTCCGTGCCCGGCAATTACAACGCTTATGCCAATGACTTCTATAAGATTTCGGTGAATGTGGCGAGTCCGAGCCTGGTGAGTATGCAGGTCACCCCGGATGGCGAATCTGCCTTCTATGTGTTCGAAGACGTGTTTTATTCCAAGGGCCAGCACTGGCTCTACTGGGATGGGCGTGATCCCAGTGGCCGCATCGTCGAATCCCCCGTTTCTATTTATTACCCAGCGCCAAAGCCGCTGCGCAGCACCGCCATCTACCTAGCGGACAGTGCACCACGCATCAGCGGCGCCGCCGCAGCACCCAGTATCGAAGTGAAATCCGATCCCTATCTGGTCAGCCACAGCTACGAGCAACTGACTCGTATGGCCTACCGGATCAGCAGCGATGCCTACGTCACCTTCAGCCTCCTGCCCCCGGGTATTGTAAATCCGCAGGACCCCTCGGCCATTGTGCTGGTGGATGACGTTCTGCAACAGGCGCAGGACGGAAGTGGCGGCCCCGTCCAGCACGAAGTGGAATGGCGCGGCTACGACCTGGCCGATCCCAATGCGGTGCTGGTGGGAGAGGAAGGCGCCTACACCTTTGCCATCCAAGCCACCTCGCCGCAGGGTGGCGAGAGCGCCCTGTACCGGGGTGTGGTCAATTTATATCGCTAGGCGTCAGCGCCAATAGCCATAAGAGACATCATGAAACACAAAGTCGTATCAACATTGTTATCCACCTTACTGCTGGCCGGGGGCCCCTCTATGGCTGTTGCGGACGACATCGCCTACCTGGGCGTTGCCGACGGCTACTGGGAAGTCTGGCTCACAGACGCCGATAAGCGGCCATCCACACAACTCACCCGCTTCGGCAGTGACGTTTCACGTATTTCCTGGTATCCCGATGGCCGGCACCTGCTGGTCAACCGGCACGATGGCCAGCTCTACCGCCTGGATACCCAAAGCGGAGACACAGAGACCATCGCCGCGCCGATGCCCAATATCCTCGATGCCGTGCTCAGCCCCAAAGGCGACAGCTTCGCCTTTTCCCTGAGCACCTCCGGCAGTATCGACGACAACGATATTTATGTGTTTTATTTCCACAGCCGCAAACTGCACAAACTGACCTCCATGCCGAGGCTTCAGCACGAACCCACCTGGTCCGCGGATGGACAATCCCTCTACTTCCTCTCCGGCGACGGCGGCCAGGCGCACGATATCTGGAAAGTGGACCTCGCCAGCCGCAGTACCGAACAGTTGACCGTCAACGCCCTGTATCACTTTGATTTGGCCGTGCGCAAAGACGGCGCCCTCGCCTATTCCGGCAATCAATCGGGCAATTACGAACTCTGGCTGCGCCAGGCCGACGGCGAGACGCGGCAATTGACACAAAACCCGGCACTGGACGCCCGCCCCGCCTGGTCCCCCGCCGGCGACCAACTGGCCTTTCAATCCACCCGCGATGGCAATATAAACCTCTGGCTGCTGGATATCGCCGCCAATAGCCTAAGTCCCCTGACCAACAGCGAGGAGGGTGCGCGGCAGCCGGTGTGGGCGCCAGTGCAGGAGAGCGGCCAATGAACAGAGCAGTATGGCTACTGACGCTGTCCCTGCTATCCAGCCTGGCGCAGGGCGTTGAAATTACCCGGGTAAGCGCGGAAAAACGCACCTTCAATCCGGCAAACCAGGAAAAAGCCGTTATCCACTTCAACCTCGACCAGGCGGCGCAAGTGACCCTGAACATCTACGACGGCCGGGATCGCCTGGTCAAACAGATCGCCAGTGGCCAACTCGCCGCTGGTGATCAACAGCTGCAGTGGGATGGCAGGGATCTAAAGGGCGTTTTGCTGCCTCCTGAGGCCTACAGCTACACCCTGACCGCGCAAAGCAACGGGGAGGAAGTTACCCACGATCTCACCGATCTGAGCGGAGACGAGGCGCTCGCGGTCAAAGATGTGAGCTGGGACAGGGAGCGGGGCCTTGTGCGTTATTCTCTGCAAAAACCCGCCCGCGTCAGTATCCGCCTGGGCCTCAAAGAAGGCGGTCCCCTGCTGCATACCCTGGTCGACTGGGTCCCCCGCAACAGCGGTGTGCAGACCGAACCCTGGGACGGTTGGGATATTTCCCGTGCCCTGAATATCGGCAAACACCCCAAACTGAATCTGGCCGTCACCGCCTACAGTCTCAGCGACAACACCCTGTTGCTTGGTCCCGGGCCCAGCCAGATAGTCTTTGCCGACCTGCCCGCGGACGATATTCGTAAAAAAACGGTCACTCAGCGGCAAACAAAACGCATGTACTACCACACGGACCAACCGCTGGAGAGCCGGGGAGACTTCGAAACCACGCTGAAACTCGCCACCGATGCGAAGCGGGATAAAGAAGGGCGCTGGGTTGTTTCCGGCAAGGTGCCCATCCGCCTGGACGTGGCGAAGAAAGACCGCGCCCGTCTCCTGGCCCGTCGCTTCGAACCCGTGTTCTTTGTCGACGGCACCTTCGCCTTTGAAAACGAAGTGGGCTTTATCCCCATCACCTGGCAATGGGACAGCAGCACAGTCAACGCGGGAGAGCACTATATCACGGTCAATATCCGCGGCTATGAGGGCAACTTCGGTACCGCCACCCTAAAAGTCTGGGTGGAGCATCAGTGATCGGCGATATAAAACCCGACCAGTAAAGGATTGGAACAATGAAAATACACCTGCTAACAGGCATTATCGCCGCACTATCGCCCCTGGCGCTGTCGGCGGCCGAAAACAATCACCACCAGCGCTTACAGGAACTGGAAAAAATCCGTTCCACAGAGCGCAGCGCCGAACAGCGGCTGGAGCTGGCCCAGCACTACTATCGCGCACGCAAGCTGGAACCCGCCTACCAACAGGCGGACCTGTTTTTGCAGCAGAAGCCCCGCAGTGTCGACGGCTGGTTGATCATAGGCGATATCTGGCGCGAATGGGGCCAGTGGCAACAGGCTCTGGAAGCCTACGACCAGGCGGCCAGGCTGAGCCCCCAGAGAGCGGGAATTTACCTGCGCCGGGGGCAGGCCCTGTCGGAACTGGGAGACGAAAAGGCAGCCGACAAAGCCTACGCCCAATATCGGACCCTGGCCGGGGTGTAAAAAACTCCGGGGCCAGCGCAGCGAGAACCGCCACCACACATAAGCAAACGACAAAAAATACACACCTGCGGGAACGACCATGAACATTCGGGGAATCATCAGCACGGCTTCCACCACCCTGTTGCTAAGCCTGTTACTCAATGCCAATACCAGCGCCCACGACTTCGGCGGCAGCTCCGCCGGTGGCCCCCCTCCCCCGCCGCCGCAAGAGCCTCCCCCACCTTGTCTAGACGCCTGCCAGTGCCGCGGTGGCGGTGGCGGTGGTGCTGGTGGCGGTGGTGCTGGTGGCGGAGGTGCTGGTGGTAGTGGCGATGGCTCCATGGGCGACCCCATATACGCTTTCGATGGCGGTTTTTATTTAAAAGACACCGATCTCGCCATCGGTAGCAACTATCCCATCCGCCTGGTTCACCGCTTCGACAGCCGCTCCCGCTTCGATACCGCCCTCGGCTACGGCTGGGCCTTCGATCTCGACCGCCGCCTGTTCGAATACCCCGACGGCTCGGTACTGCTGCGCACCGGTTGCGGTATGCGCCATACCTTCGTGTTCACCGGCGGCGCCTATGTCACCCCCCGCGATGCCCCCCAGGGCACCCTCAGCGAACACCAGGACGGCAGCTACACCTATGCCTATGCCCTGGGCCGCACCGACCGCTTTGACGCCGACGGGCGTCTGGTGTCGGTGCAAAACCAACGGGGTCAGAGCCACCAACTGATCTACGACGAACGCGGTCGCCTGCCGCTGGTCGGCACCTCGCCCAACAGCATCGACCCGGACAACCCCATGGTCGTGGCCTATCAGCCCCGCTTGACCCGTATTCAGGAGAGAGGCGCCGATGGCGCTCTGAGCGGCGCCGCGCTGGATTTTTACTACAACGAGGAAACCGGCCGCCTCACCCATATTATCGCCAGCGACGGCCGCCGTATCGACTACACCCACGACGACTGGAACGGCGCTACTCGGGGCAATCTGATCCAGGTCAGCGGCCTGGACAACTACCAGCACAACTTAAAATATGAAGACGCCGCCGACGCCCACCGCCTTACCGGCCTGCAAAAAGGACAGGGTGGTGTCTGGGTCACCAACACCTACGACAACGAGGGGCGGGTGGCAAAGCAGGAAGAGGGCCGCAACACCATCGCCCTCTCCTATGTGGAAACCGGCACCACCCAGATCACCGAAACCGTCCGCGATGCCGCGGGAGCGGTGCTCGACAGCCGCAGCAGTACCTTCGTATTCGACGAAGTCGGCTACCTCACCGAGCGCACCGATCCCCTCGGCAACCAGCTGCGCTATATCTACAACGACAGTAAAGACCGCCTGCGCAGCGAAGTCTGGCAAAAGCAGGCCGATGGCAGCCTGGCCCTGCTTACCGCCACCGACTACACCTATAACGACCTGGCGCAAAGAACCAGCGAAAGCGTTACTTTGGAAAGCGGCGAAACCATCAGCACCAGCTGGACCTACGACGGCAGCTGGATCGCCAGCGAAGAAACCGTTTCCAGCAGCGACCCACAAAAAATCTTCCGCACCGAATACGAGTTTGTGCGTGACGCGCAAAACAATCCCGTCAATGTGGCCACCATCAAGCGTAAAAAAGAGGACGGCACCTTTGCCACCACCCGTTTTACCTACTGCAACGGCGAAGCCGACTGCCCGGATTCCGCCCTGTTGCGTACCGCGGATGGCCCCAGAACCGACGTGGGGGACATCACTACCTACCGCTACTACGCCACCACAGACCAGAGCGGCTGTGCCAGCGGTGGTACCTGCCATAGAATCGGTGACCTCAAACAGATCGAAAATGCCCTCGGCCACACCATCGACTACCTGAACTACGATTCAAGCGGTCGCCTCACCAAAGTCCAGGACGAAAACGGCACCATACTCGAGTACAGCTACCATTCTCGAGGCTGGCTGCTGGAACAAACGGTTCTTGGTCCGGATAACCAGAACAGCGAAGACGACGCCGTTACCCGTTACCAGTATGACAACCGGGGCAATCTCACCCGGATCACCGCAGCGGATGACAGCTTCCTGATCTTTACCTATGACGAACGCAACCGCCTGATCCAGATTGAGGATGTCGAAGGCGGCAAGGTCCAGTACACCCTGGATTCCCAAGGCAACCGCCGCAAAGAGGAAATCGTCGATGTTAGCGGCACTCTCAAATCGAGCCTCAGCCGCACCTTCGACCAACTGAACCGCCTTGAGGAAACTCTCGGCGCGCAACAGCAAAGCACTCTCTATCGCTATGACGTTGCTGGCCGATTGATCCAAACCACCGACGCCCTGAGCAGCAACACCCAGCGCGGTTATGATGCCCTGGGTCGCCTGGTTAAAACCATTCGAGACAGCGACGACATTGCCGCCGAAACACGCCTCAGCTACGATGCCGTCGGCAACCTGACCCAGGTCACCGACCCCAACAGCCTGAACACCATCTATAGCTACAACACCTGGAACCAGCTCACTCAACGGGACAGCCCCGACACCGGCATCACCACCTACACCTATGACCCGGCGGGTAATCGCCGCAGCCAGACCGACGCCCGGGGTGTCACCAGCCAATTCACCTACGATGCCCTCAACCGCCCTACCGGCGTTCAGTATCCGGACAGCAGCCTGGACGTCAGCTACCAGTACGACCAGCCCGACAGCGAGACCGGTTGCCAGAACTCAAGCCCGACAGGTCGCCTCACCACCATGACGGATGCCAGCGGCACCACTCGCTACTGTTACGACAACCGCGGCAACCTCACGCAAAAAAACCAGATCACCGGCGGCATCACCCTAACCACCCGTTACCAATACAACCTGGCTGATCAACTGACCGGCATTACCTATCCCAGTGGCAAACAGATAAGCTACGCTCGGGATACTCAGGGCAGAATCGCCGCACTCAGCCTCGATGTGGAAGGGCAGGAACCCGAAGTCCTTATCGCCGATATCGGCTATACCCCCTTCGGTGCGGCTACGCGACTGGACTACGGCAACGGCCACACCCAGGACAGAACCCTGGACCAGGACTACCGGCCAACAGCTATCCAGAGTAGCCTGGCCACCGGCCTCCAGTTACACTTTACCTTGGACGATATGGGCAATATCACCCAGATCGGCAATAGCCCGGGCACAGCCGAGCGCAGCCTCGATTACGACAGCCTGTACCGCCTGACTGAAGTCCATGACGCCCAGGCCCTAAGCCTCTATGGCTACAGCTACGACAAAAGCGGCAACCGCCAAAGCAAAACCACCAGCAACACAACAACAGAGGCCTACAGTTACGCAGCCGACAGCCATCGCCTAAGCGCCATAGATGGCACCAGCCGCAGCTATGATGCCAACGGCAACACCCTGGACACCGGTGGCGGACAGAACTTTATTTACGATGACCGCAATCGCCTGGTGGAAGCCAGGAACGACGACATCACCATGCTGAACAACCAGTACAACGGCATTGATGAACGAGTGGCCAAAATCACGGCAAGCGATACCCGGCTGTTCACCTACAACCCGGCGGGGCAACTGTTGGGCGAATACACCGCCAATGGAGAATTGATCAAAGAATACGTTTGGGCGGATAACCTACCGCTGGCAATACTTGAATCGACAACCCACTACGCCATAGAGGCGGACCACCTGGGTACACCGAGAGCCGTGATTGATACTGCACAGCAAGTAGCCGTCTGGAGCTGGGATCTTCAAGGAGAGCCCTTTGGTACAGCATCACCGGACGAAAATCCGGACGGGGACGGGGTGAACTTTACCATAAACCTGCGTTTCCCGGGGCAGTACTATGATCAGGAGACAGGGCGGTATTACAACTACTACCGCGACTACGACCCAACGATTGGTAGGTATCTCCAATCTGATCCTATAGGATTACAAGGCGGGATTAATACATATAGTTACGTACTGCAACATCCCATTAATTATACTGACCCGCTGGGACTACATACGGCAGTGATAATTAATGGGGCAACAGAAGGAAATCCATTTGGACATACGGCAGTAGCTACTTCTGGTTCGGGTGTGTATAGTTTTGGAAATGCCACTCAATTAGGAAGTAGTGTTACGGGTTATTTGGAGCGGGAAGCCCCGAAAAGAAATACCAATGTTATAGTGATCAACACATCAAAGAAACAGGAAGAGGCGATAAATAAATACCTGGGGACAAGGAGAGACGATTTGCCGCCTTGGATTTTGGGCCTATTTCCCGATCCTACAGATACATGCTCAACGCGGACTAGTGAGGCATTGAATTCGGCAGGTTTGATAGATCCCTACACGTTTGGCCCTTCTTTTCCAACTGATGTTGTGGCTCAGGCAGAATTCTGGAGGCAGCAATTAGGAGGTGTTATTTATGTTGTCCCTAAAGGTGGTGCAGTCCCACCAGAATTGAAAACTTTTGATCCGAATTAATATGGATTTCGGAAGCTATGGTTATCTTTGAAATGATGAAGAAAAGAATATTTTTATCATTAGTCATTGTGTTTATTTTGATTATTGTTTTGGCAATTCTGATTATAAAACTACAAAAGCCGAGCAAGGCGATGCATAAGCTGCCACTCGGTAGCACATACGATGAGCTGATAGCTATTGCGGGGACACCGGATTATGTAACAGATGGCACAGTAGGTGTGGAAATAAAATTTGAAAAATCGGAAACTCAGTTAATACCCGATTGTGTCAAGGAGGCTTGGTATCAATATCCTATTAGCTTTGTTCCTAGCAAGTATTCATTTTGCTTTGATAAAAATGACACGCTAATTCACAAATACCATTGGTCATCTTGGTAATGATAAGGAGCTTTCTGAGGAAAGCCTGAGTAAACGTCCTAAAATTTCAAAATCCCACTAAGTTGATATTTTCTTCGGCAGATCAAGGGAGAGGAAGCCCTGCACTATTACAACTACTATCGGGACTATGATCCGAGTACCGGCAGGTATTTACAGAGTGATCCGATTGGGTTGGACGGGGGAATTAATACCTACGGGTACGCTGAGCAAAACCCTCTTTTTTACACCGATCCACTTGGATTGAACCCTGTTGGAGGGTGTGCCATTGGCTCATTTGCCGGTCCCATTGGTTGTGGTGTGGGTGCTGTGCTAGGTGGGGCTGTTCTCGCTACGGTTGCAGTTATTCCCGGTGATACTCCCACTGACAAAGCAGATAAAGCAAGGGAGAGAAAGGAGTATAGTCGAATTTGTAAAACTCCAATTCCCCCTACTGGAGATCGATGCACAGACGCCAAAAATAACTTGAACCGGCTAAAGCAATGTCTTCAGTTGCGTGAGAATTTCAGTCGCAAATGGTATAGCGATGGCGATGCTGGTCATATGACTGAAATTCAGAATACACGTAATGCAGTTAGGAACCTTGAGAAATGGATTCAAGATAATTGTGATGATCAGTGTGACTAACGGTAAAAATGATAAAGTGGAAGAAATATTACGCGAGTATTCCGCATTGCCAGAGTACAGCGAAATGCCTATCCCAACGGTCAACAAGAAAAGCCTATTTGGGGATTACCCGATCAATATTGCTTCAACTCGTGGGTTAACCGAAGAAATTTCAGTTTTGCTTGACAATGGAGCAGACATTAACGCTAAAGGTGAGCATGGTTATACACCACTACATGATGCTGTAGAGCAAGGACATATGGATGCAGTGAAGTTTTTAGTTAGTCGTGGGGCAAATATCACCATCAAAAACGCCGATGGCGATACGCCAATTGAACTTGCAAAACTGCTAGATGAAACTGAAATTTATCGCTTTCTTGATAATCTTTCAGCATCGTTGTGATTTAAGATAGCCTTGGCTTAAAACAGTTCTGATTTCTGACGGTCAAAGCCCAACTAAGCGTTGGGCTTTTTCGTAGCTGTTACTTGCTTCTAGAAGACCATCGTGCAGTCTCGTATTTAATAATCATCCCCTCCAGCAGTTGCTTGATTACCTGCTTTTCCTCGTCCGGCATCTGCCGAATTGCTTGAAATTGCAGCGCCAGATCGGTCTCTGGCTCCAGTTCTCCCTCCTCAAAAATTAGAGAATCCGTGGTGACACGTAAGGTCTTGGCAATCTTCTTAATGGCCTCTAGTGAAGGCTGGGAGCTACCCGCCTCATAGCGCTTTACCTGAGTCACATGCAGGCCGATGGCATCGGCTAGTGCTTGTTGGGTTAGGCCCTTCTGTTTCCTAAATTCCGCAAGTCGTTTGGCGATGCTCATAAGGTGCAAGAGATAGATTGAAGTTTCCATCACTATAAACCTTGTTATCTCAGAGGTCTTGACAATGGTATCATATAAGATACTAAAATAAAGCACTTGAGACTCTTGACGCTATTTGGAGCATAACAGGTATGGCACGGTTCTCAGATGAGGTCGTCAACCGGATCAAAAACGAGGTGTCATTGGTTCGGCTAGTGGAAAACTGGGGCCTACCCCTCAAGAAGCACGGAAAGGACTACATCGGCCATTGTCCTTTCCATGACGATAAGACGCCGAGTTTTGTGATCAGCCCGGAATCCAATCTGTGGCACTGCCTGGGGGCCTGCGGTGAAGGTGGCAGCGTGATCGACTGGGTAATGAAAACTCAGGGCGTCAGCTTCCGCCATGCGCTGGAGCTACTGCGCAATGACCATCTACCTTTAGCTGCCGATACGCCGGTAAAAAAC
>NZ_JBFLAB010000067.1:0-19297 GCF_040742695.1 Microbulbifer discodermiae
CCGGGGAATGCCGGCGACGCTTCACGGGTTTCTTAGCAGGGATAATTTCACTCATATTAGGTGTCCACTTGTTGATAGGTGGACACCTAAATTACAGCGCAGAATTTGGCTTGGTAGATGAGTTTGCCGGACGCTTACGAATGAGCTGGGCTGCACACCGTGTACACGATCAGTGGGGGGCGCTATGCGGCTGGCATTGATCCTTAATACCGGGCCATTACCCAAAATCCAATCCACAAGCCATAGGAAACAGACATACCACCTTTTCCCCTTTAGGTATGACCCCCAGCTTGGTGTCCTGAAAATTTGCCTAGATGATCAGCAGTGGCTCACTCGGCTGGCACGATTGTGCGGGCCTCAGTGACACAAAGCAACGAGATGGCAAATAGCGAATTCCCTTCAATAGCAGTCCCAAAATGCACAATTGCGATTATTCACATCGTGCAGACCCATACGGCCGATGACCTTATTCCTTCGATCGCTGCAAGCCAGCTACTTCATTTGGATTTATTCATAGGAAACTGCCAAAAAAGCATTCTTACAGTCAAATAATTTAAATTCATATTTGAGATATTCATCACATTTAGATATTGCAAATCACGCAAAAAGTATACTGTCATTAATGTCAGCTTAGGCATTTGCGGGAATAAATGACAAGTTAGTTTGATTGATACAGAGTTGAGAGCAACTGGTCAAGCCAAGTCTTAGCCCTTAAATCAATCGACCTATACTGCGACTTCTTGTCTATTTTTCCAACTGTATAACAGACTGCACAACGCATAAAAAATGTAGTTGATTCATGGCAAATAAAAAACTTAAGGAGGGCCAGTAATCATGAAAACTTAACTCATAATAGAATTTTTTGGTTGCACAACCTCACGAAGAAACTACTTAACTCTACGGAATCGTTTCGCAAAACCGTAGGTTCTGTAGCAATATTGAAGCTTCAGATGAAGAATGCAAAATCTTTGCTAGGCAAGCTCTGGTTGAAGTTTTCAATTTGAATTTATTAAGTTCTCAGCATATTGGAAATTGAATATGAATACAAAGTGTAAGCTAAAATTAATGGCCTTAAGTTCTTTATGTATAAGCGGTTATGTTTTTGCTGATGGTCCCCCAGAAATTCCATTTCAAACATTATTTTTAGAGGGCGAGTATGCCGATGTTTTTCCAAACAATCGAATTTATGCCAACGGCAGAATGCAAGCAGAAGTTGACATTTTTTATCAACTAAAAGATGGCTATACTTATATTGGGGCAGATCTCAAAGAACTGTATACGGGACAGTCGCTTGAGAATACAGTAGTTTCTGATGGTTACAACGGGTACATCAAGGATATTCGATTAGGCTCTGGGACGCCTGCCTCGGCGCCCCAAGTCTCCACACTATCAACAAATTAGGTGGCTAGAAAATATCTTTCTTCTTCAACTTTGGGTGTAATACGCGTTTGTGTTGAAGCAAAAGCACGTAACAACGATACAAACGCGATAATCACTCAAAGTACTTGTGAAGGTACTACTAATAATGCCTCTGTTTCAATAGAGAAACTCAGCCCAACCAATTTTTCTTTATCAAGTTTCACTGCGAGTGACTTTGATACTGGCTTTCAAGACACTAGCAATATCTTGGATGCGTGGAAAATTCAGGCGCTTACATATAAGCCTCAAGGCTTCACTCTTAGAAGGGTATGGAATGAGGATGCAATTACATTTTCAAGCCAACAACTTGGCTTTCACGGAATTACTTCTGCCCCTTATGGCTTATTAGCGAGTTACCAACCTCCAACCGTAATCGATACTGAACCATTTACTCGCATCTATGGTAGCACTTCGCTCTATTGGGTTTCAGACACTACCGCCAACGAACTGGAGTTTCCGTATGTCAATACATATAACGCCATAGCTGGTGGAATACTTTACAAAAAGCATGCAATTAATTTTGATTTTAATACCAATGAAAACATAACTTTTGTGGTGACATATGGAGGTGCTTATACAACCTACATAAACTTCAATGTCCCAGTTGCATCCCGTAACAATGCAAATATGGGATGGTATTTCCCCGGATATACTGTTCCGGATTATTTTATGGATTTAGAGCCTGCTGAGAAAAAAGTTTACTTTGAAGATACTTTTGGTAATCGTGGACATTTTTCTTTTTCTAGGGAAAATAGAAGCGATCGTTTTGGGCCTGGCTACTATAAAATAAGTGTCAATAATTCCTAAACTAACCTGTAAGGGTAAGTATTATACTTACCCTTACATTTCATGACTCAAGGGAGTGCTTTCGCTGCAACTACGGCGGTATCAGTGCCCTATTTTAAGTAGAATCAGGCTATATGCTTATCATTTAATGTCCTTATTTTGTCATTTTCTGGTTATGTGTGCCTCCCGCAAAGATAAAAGGAAATTTTAACTTTCTGTCCGGAAATAGTTGGTCACTACACAAAGGCTTGACCGTATAAGTTATTTTAAATGAATTCAATCCATGTTAGCGAACAAAATTTGAACAGATGTGCTCTGGCCGGTGAAAAGTTATATTGTGTTGACTGCCAGGTCAAAAAACAATGTCTTCCTGATACCTGATACCTGATACCTGATACCTGATACCTGATACCTGATACCTGATACCTGATACCTGATACCTGATGCCTGATGCCTGATACCTGATACCTGATACCTGATACCTGATACCTGATGCCTGATACCTGATGCCTGAAGTGAATCAATGGCAATGAATCGCATGGTGGCAACTTTGCTATTCACTTTCCCCATATCACCCCATACAGGTGGACTTCCATACTGGGGTTAATGTGCTACAGGGGTGTAGCACTATAGATTAGTGGTCGGTGTAAGCCCTTGAAAATCAAGCGATTTCGGGTAACTGCGTGATTTTCAAAGAAGGAAAACCAATGGATAAGGCGCTTTCTGGTGGATTTCATAGAACTGATTACTGATTTTTTATCGCACTACAGCTGGCTTTGTCAGTCGCTGTAAATAAAGGAAAAATGGACTCCTTGTCGTCTGATACTTCCGTTTGATTGAATTATTTGCAAAAAGCGAATACCCTAGGTCAGCTGCCCTCATGTCCAGCCGTCAAGCCGGCGCAGGCTTAAAAAAAGGGCAAAAACAGCTTAAAAGCAGATAAAAAACAGACAGAAAAAAGCTGCAAAGATCGCAACACCGTTATTCAATGTTGTTCAACCCGCAAGACGCCCTGCAGCACTGTAGCAGTAGCGCCCGCGGGAACTGCATCACCGCACAAAATATTCACTAAGTTAACCAAGGACCGCATCATGACCGCGTAAGGTAAGGCGTAAGCGCCACCTCCCGGTGCTAGGAACACCGAGAGATGGCTAACCCCGAAAGATACATAACTATCTAACGAGGCTGTCTTGGATGATACGCCACACATTCGCTCGTCTTCAATAAGGTTCCCCCTGAAGCCGGGCCCTACTGGCCACCCCCGCCCCTGGCGCCGGGGTGTCCTGTGGCGTAGCGCGACCATTGGTGTGGTGCTTTACTTCAGCCGCGCACCGCCCCGGCTACGCGGCCTCTCCCCGGATTTATCTCTTATTTTCCCTAAGGACCGCGCCTGCGGCGAGAGAAACGGCGCAAAGCCAATCGCTTTGATAACGCCTTTCCGCCCCAGGCCATTCAAGGAGCCTATGAAGATGGCCGTATTCCCCTGTCGATTGTCTGAGCCACTACAACTGGAAAGCTTTTATACCATTACGCCCGTAGCCATCCACGACGATATCGTGGAGTTGGACATTGCGCCATGCGAGGTTGGTCGCCCCCTATGGCTCAAGCGCTTATTTGAGTTGCAGGAGCAAGCCTGGGAGCTGGCGGACCACCAGGCCCTGTACCCCTCCTCCCATGCATCAGCCCCAGCCCCACCGAAACCGACCAAGCGAAAGCGACCTTGACCCAAGGACAGAGCGCCTCTAAAGGGCGAACGCCCTGAGCGGTATCGCCAGTGCTTGCCTTTCCCGTTCCCACAGCGGGAAGGTAAGCGTGGTCACTAGGGAGGTTACCAGTAAGCCCTGGATCCTTACTGGTGCCACCGTAGTGGCGCAGGACTAAATCGCAGCAGGCGCCGCCGCCGAGGATGTACCTATAAGCCTGACAACGGATTGAGTTGCCGGGTCATTAAAGGCTGTATAAAATTTGTGCAGAAGCAGGGTTTGAATGGAGATTTTGGAAAGCTGACGCAGAATTGCTTTCGAGAGTGCAGCCAGGATAATAGCACTTATGATGACCACTCTATAAATATTATGGGGCCATAATGAGTCGACTCTCAAAAGCTATCGACAATTTGGGGATGATACGTCTCTTGAAATTGGAGGGGCGTGAAGTGCGTTTAGCCTTGCTCCTAAACAAGGAGGACTGGAAGCACTTGGCGGCTCCGTGGTGGCGAGGGAAGAGCGCATCTATCGTTGGGGTAGACCTGGATGGAAATTTTGTGCTTTGCAAAAGCTCAGGTGAATTTATTCTGTGGGACCACAGTATGTCTAGCGAAGTTTTTATCTCAAATAAATTAGAGGGATTGCTCAAAAAATTAGAACTAGATCCAAGCAATATACCTTAATGATTCAACTAAAATGGCAGCTTTTAGGTTACCTGGATTATTCGCCGAGTGTAATACTAGTCAACAACTTGAGTTATAATTTGCTATGTTATCTGGGTGACTGCTGTAAAGAACGAGATGGAACTGCTAGCGCTAAGGTTCAGTCCCGCATAAATTGATAATTGTGTAGCCAGTATGAAGAGTGGAAAGCAGCGTAAAGCTGAGATAAAACAATCAAGACTGGCACGTATAGCTAAGCACGATAGAGAGATTAATCCTTTTAAGGGCCCGGTGCCCGAATGGGCCATCCCGGTAAACGCTGCCGAGGTGGTATACCATTCTATGTTCTTGGATATACCGCTTTTCTATGTTGATAAAGAATTTGCATGTAAAGATTGTGGTAAAATTGAGATATGGACCGCTCGGCAGCAAAAATGGTGGTATGAAGTAGCCAAAGGAAACTTTGAAACCACAGCTGTAAGATGCCGTCAATGTAGAGATAAAAGGAAGGCGAAGAGGGATGCCCAAAAGAAGCATATGGAAGAAATTTCAAACGAAAGTTATTGATCGAATGATGTATTTTATTGAAAATATATAAATTTGTGAAATAGTCTCATACAGGCTGCTATCTAAGCGGTAGGCTATTGGCACCAAATAATAGTAAATAAAAGGCTAGGTTATGAAATTTTTCGTTTTTCTGTTGTCCCTGTTAATGGCTTCCAGTTCACTAGCGAAAACACCCTGCAAAGAGCTTGTAAAATAAATTTCCACAGAGAATATTTCGTCGCAAGAGAAACTCGCAATGCTCAATCAGGAGAAATCATGTTCAGGAGTCCCAGAATACGAATATGAAAAGGCTATACTGCTGGCTTCAACGCGTGACTTGAATGGAGCCCTATCTATCCTGGAGTCCAGGAAAAGTTGGGGTGAACTCAAAGAGCGTGCAGTTCTTCTTCAGGCGAAAATCTATGCTGCTAATGACAAAAAATCTGAAGCGATCGTGATTATCGATGAATACTTGGATAATCACGGTGGAGATGCAGCGTTATACTATTTCAAGGGAAAAATGCTTAACTCTCAAAGAAAATTCAGTGAGGCTGTCGATAGTTTTAAAGCATCCGTAATAATCGCACCAAATCCAGAGTCATATCAAGCAGCTGCAGTTTCATATTACGCGTTGGGTCAGTGCGATAAGGCAGTATCATCCATAGACCAGGCAGTAGTGTTGGATGAAGCCACCTTTGGTGATCTTGGGTCAATGCTTGTGATGTCCAGGTGCTATGCAAGGAAAGGGAAATTTGTTGTTTCTACTAATGCACTAAAAATGTTACTGGACAAGAACCCCAGAGCTGAGAATAACTCCGATTTTCAAGCCGCGCTTGCCAGTTTGCGTTCAAAAATTGCTCAGGCAAAGGAGGCCGACGACGGTTCAACAGATGTGCACCTGGTGAATCTCAGGGATATATAGAGGTTCTGCGTGCTTAACGTGGCGCGGCAATGGGGTGGCTTGCTTTGTGCACGTCTAGCAATTTTTTTTGCGATCCAACTATCGCGAAAGTATGCATTGAATTGTTGGCGCCTGTTGCGGGTGTGAGGGGTCAAAACTGTCCATAGCAAGAAGATATCACCTCACCACGAAATGATGCCCGAATATCTTTGCTGACCAGATCGCAAAAGAGATTGGCATCTATTGTGGCCATATTTGCAACTCGTACAGATGGTAAAAGTAACTCTGGGGTCAACGGACGCAGGGGCTGGCTGCAGAGCAGTAAGGGGAGGGAGTTGCTGCCTGTGCAATAACCATGATGCGCAATTATTAGTCAGAAATAATCTGCAGCCATGTAATGTCAAGGATACAGATATTTTCGACCCCGAGTACTCGCAATCGTGTCAGTGGCAACCTGCTACTACTCGACGTCGCACTGGCGAAGCGGGATGCGAGGAAGAGGTCGGACAACATCTACAACCAAGTCTATCAGGCCGTGACTATGGTCCCGTATTCGCATAAAATAGCTGATTGGTCGCTATTGTAAGTAGCATCAGTTAATTAATAATGGCTAGGTAATAATGAATTCTCCAATTTCTGCATCAATGGGGACAAAAGAATGGTTTATGCTGATAATCCTTTCTATTTTGTGGGGTGGGTCATTTTTCTTTATTGAGATAGCGGTTTCTGAGTTGCCAACCTTGGTAATCGTTTTAACCAGAGTGTCACTTGCAGCAATAGCCTTATGGATATTTGTATTAATAGCACGGATTCGTGTACCTCGCACACCAAGTATATGGGCCAGCTTTTTGACCATGGGGCTATTAAATAACGTGCTTCCTTTTTCGTTAATTGTTTGGGGGCAAATACATATTGCCTCAGGGTTGGCATCTATATTAAATGCTACAACTCCCCTATTTACGGTCCTTATTGCCAGCACTTTTCTTCGAGATGAAAAAGCCACAAGAAATAAATTAGCCGGTGTAGTCATTGGTTTTATTGGAACCGTAGTAATGATTGGACCTTCGGCATTAGATGGAATTGGTGTCAATGTGGTGGCGCAGTTGGCGGTATTAGGAGCTGCGTTGTCTTATGCATTTGCCGGAGTATATGGTCGTCGATTTAAGGTAAGAAATATTAACCCTATTGTTACTGCCGCTGGTCAAGTGAGTGCTTCGGCTCTGTTTTTGATCCCGATAATACTTATCGCCGGCATTCCTGCAGATTTGGGTAGACCCAGTATTCAAACGGTTGCTGCTTTAATTGCGTTGGCAGTTTTTTCTACCGCAGTTGCCTATGTGCTTTATTTCAAGATTCTGGCATCAGCCGGCGCAACCAACTTGCTGTTAGTGACCTTTCTGATTCCAATTTCCGCAATTTTACTTGGGACGTTAGTGCTTGGAGAAATGTTACAGGGGCCTCATATAATAGGTATGGCGATAATCGGATTTGGATTGGTGGTTATAGACGGTAGATTTCTACGAAGGCCAAAGATTTACCAAGGCTCCTAATAGGTTTATCTAGGGTCTGTTCACACTAACTGAGATAGCCCTGCTACTGGTTTTGTGGCCTGCAAGGCAGGAATTGCACTGTGTGGTGGGCCCACATAAGCAATTTCTAACGCCGCAGGGCGCGAAAACAAGGGCAGCCCTTCGGGTTCTTGCTGGAAAAGGCGCCACTGTTCATTGCTCGTCGCTCATTTGGAACAACCAAACCTCTTTCCTCGTGTCTCGATTGCCACCTTTTCTATCACAACAGGGCCAACTCAGTTAGTGTGAACAGGCTCTAGATCAAATGATTGATGCTTCACCGATGGCCTTAGGTTGGTGTAGGCGCAGGATACCCAAGTTGTCCATGCAAAGTGGACACTACACTACTACCAAGTATTGCTCCAACCGTGAATGAGATAAAGAAAAACAATTAGTACCATTGTACTGAAGATTTCGGTCAGGAAGCTGATTCAGGGAGCTAGAAAGAGAGGGATTACAGTACGTGTCTCTGGTTATAGATGCAGTTCGGGGAATTGTGAGTGGATATGAGCTGCAGTTCCTGTTTGTTACTTTGATAAGGTAGAAAATAGCGCCAAAAAGTGAATCAATACAATTAGCCGCTAATGATGATATATTTTAGGAATTGATCCTGATCGCAACGCTCTCATTTTCGCGCTAACCTTTAGATAGTAAGCCATCCATTGTAAGTGTTGTACATCAGACGAGGAATGCTAAACAGGAGTATGGATGAACTACTATACGCTATTAACTCATGTTTCTATCGCGCTTGGAATTGTTCTTGTGCGGTATTATTGCTCCCTCCATATTAGCCGCAAAAAAATATTTACAACTTAGATCGAATCCACACGCGACGGATGCATTTCAACAGAGGACTTGTATCATGAAATCGATAGAGTACATATCTGAATACCGGGAAATTTGCCGCTCTATCTTTCTAAAAAATGTACCTGACTTTTTCGCTGAAAACGAGGAAAGTCCTTTCCTGGAATTTTTGGATTCTGCACCTTCCATATACCGGGTAGTCCTGCTTGATCAGGAGGTTATAGGTAGCTTTGGTGTAACTGAAATTATGGTGGGGGAGGCGGGACGTATATCGTGGATTATGTTGGACCCAGCAAAGCAAGGCGTCGGCGCTGGGCGTTATATGATAGATGAGTGCTTGAGTATTGCCAATGACTACAAGCTTGGAGCCTTGAAAATTTCGGCGAGTCATCTGTCCGAAGCATTTTTTAAGTATTTTGGAGCCAGTAGAGAGGGCTTTGTTAAAGACGGTTGGGGAAAAGGAATGCATAGAGTAGATATGCTCCTCCAAACTTAACTTGCCCAATGAAGGATATAGTGCATCACTAGGATGCACCCAATAATAAAGCTGTTGATTTCTCCGAAGAATTGGTTCCGTATTGTTCTCCCTTGGAACCTATGTAGTTATTCTTAAAGCCTGATATATGATTTTGTATGGTTATTAATGAAAAAGGAAATTTTATGAAAATTAAATTGGCGATAGTCTGCCTTGCTTTTGTAATTTTATCTGTTGCATATGCTAATGAGAATCAGCTTCAATCTCACAAGGAAATCAGGGAAGTCATTGAGGCATTTCGATTGTCTATAATAGAGAAGAATGAATCAAAATTTGATAATTTATTCTATGACAAATCTATACCTTGGCTTGGCGTGTTGGGTCATAAAAGAAGTGGAGTATTGCCTAGTCAATTGGGTATTAACCCTGGCTCCTATGTGCAGTTTATCTCATGGATTGTTTCAACTGAGGAAAAAATTGAAGAGAAATTCTGGGATATTGAAATATTAACCGACAATGAAGTTGCTTCAGTACATTTTAAATATAGCTTCCATGTTGATGATTATATGAGTAACTGGGGAGATGAGGCGTGGCATATGATAAAAACGGGAGATGGGTGGAAGATCAGTTCCGTTGTATACTCAGTGACAAAAAATCCCGAACCGCCACCGAAAAAAATTGATTAGGTTGCTAATATAGGTGAATCTTCAGGTCCGCTATTGTAATCCTACTGGGAGGGAGTTTTTACTGAAAATTATACATCCAGTGATATACGTTCGAAGAATGTCGATGCCAGTTATCGTGCATGTACCTTTGATGGAAATTACTATCAGGATCGTCAAGGGACCGCCACCATCAAATTTGCGTCACAGGATGGTTGCAAAATGCTGGCATTAAAATTATCTGACATTACTTTCTTCCTCCTTTTAGTTCAGGTAGATTGTCGCGCTTCATGCGCAAGTCAGGTCAGTCATTGAATGACCAAATGTAAAATCTTAATCCTTTCCCATGACATAGTGGCTGTTGCATAGAGCTGGCTTAATGCACTGTTGACCCCATGATGTGTTTTTCTGTGGGTTTTGGTCGTTTATAAGTATCAAAAAGCTTGCATCACTTCCTTTCCCTATCCAAATACAGAAAACGCGTATAGTTCCTGCAGAGACAAACCTGCAGCTGAGTATTTTCAATTTGTAAAACTCCGAGCCGTCTTCTCTTGCATCAGATGAAATTTGCGCCTACCCTATCTCAGGTCGAAACCTTTCATTAGATTATGAAGAGAAAAATGAAAAAGAAATTACTTGTTGCTTCCTTGTTCTGCGGTTTTATCAGTCAGGCCCAGGCCGCACCGGCTTGTGACGATCGTGTGGCGATTAATAACCCCGCGCGGTTTCCGTTTAATACCATTGCCACTATCCGCTATGACAATACCTGTAGTGGAAATTACAAGGCCTGGGGGACTGGATCTCTGGTTGGTCCTCACATGCTGCTTACCGCGGGCCATGTGGTTTACAATCGCTCTAAAGGTAAAGTAAATCAAACCTGCAACTACATACAGCCTGGTGCCTATCATGACAGTGCTACCGGGGCTATTGTTCACCCATACGGTGAAAGAACCATTTCGGATACAAAGTATAAAAGAACCAACAATAAATGGGCTGACAGCAGCTATTCTCCGGAAAGAGGCGTCGACTATGGAGCCATTCGGCTTGTATGCCCATTTGAGGATATCAATACCTATATGCCTATGGTATTTGACTTAAGTCCAACTTTTATCAATACATCGGGATACCCAATAAAGGACTTACCCTCTACTGGCAATATTGGTGATCAATGGCGTGGTGCTGGCAGTGTAACTGCCCAGGCCAACAGGACCATCACCTATGACCAGCGCTCTACTAGTGGCGCCAGTGGTTCACCCGTGTGGATATATAATGCTGGGGCAGCTACTCGACGTATCACTGCGGTTAATACAGCGCACAGTACGCAATGTAATGGTATTGGTACCAGGCTGGTTTGGCAGAATGAGGGTTTGATCAATAAGTGGCTGGACTGGGAGCCAACCGCCGCGGAGGAGCTTGCGGAAGGATGTGTGGCCAGCGCGAGCCTGTTGCCTATCGGTATTGGCGACCTGGTCAATTACTTTCAGGCCGGCAAATTCGAACCATTCACTAAAACTGAACTTAATCTGGTCCCAGTACCAGTGAATCCCGAAGGCCAGCCCAGATACCGTGTCTATCAGTTTATTCAGAACCAGAAGTTCGTTTGGGAGGAGTTCCTGGACAGCCAGCAGAAGCGTTACCTCAAACTGCTTCAGCCGCAACAAAAATGGCTTTCTATAGAGGAAGCCCAGGCATTGCTGTCCGCTTCCGAAAGCTGGGTTGATCAGGAGCCTTCAGGGCTTTATGAACAACGGGTTCCAGTTGGCCAAACATGGAATGGTGAAGCCTATCAATTGCCCCTGGACCCAGTCGACCAAAATAGCAATCCAAATCCAGACAAGACTGCTGATTTTGACTTCCAGTAACGGTCGCAATTGGTAAGGTTGTAGTTTATCCACTCAAGATGCGGCTTTGGTTAGCGGCATCTTGAGTTTTTAATAGATGACTCGGAATCCTTCTTCAGGGCGGTGTTTTCAAAGTGGTTTGCCCTGCAATTTAAAATCAGGTTTTCTACCCAACTTCTTCCCCTTCGCTTTTCCAGCCAAAAGACTCTTGCCCTGCCTGCTTCAGGTCACATGGTTATCGATAGTCCGTTAATAAAAATTTAACGGTGGACTTTGCAATCCCGCTGATTTCCCTGGGTTTGTGGCTCAGTGAGTCTGAGACCTTTGCGATGTGGGTGATGGTCCTGGGAACTAGGGCCTGTTGACACTAACTGAGATAGCCCTGCTGCTTCAGGTTTTGTGACCTGCAAGGCAGGAATTGCGGAGTGTGGTGGGTCCACATAAGCAATTTCTAACGCCGCAGGGCGCGAAACCGGGGGCAGCCCTTCGGGTTGTGCCGGAAAAGGCGCCACTCTTCGTTGCTCGTCGCTCATTTGGAACAACCAAACCGCGCTCCTCTTGCCTCGATTAGCACCTTTTCTGTCACAACAGGGCCAGCTCCGTTAGTGTCAACAGGCCCTAAATAATCTGCCGGGTTAATAGTGAGTGGTTTGACATGGCAAGTTATCCCTAGCAGGCTGTAGAAAAAGTGTTTTTCAGCGGCCTGCTATCCCCAACAGTGATGTTCGGGTCGGAAATCAAGCCTGTAATGGCTTGATTTTTCGTGGAGGGTTTGCGGAAATGCGCGGCAAACCCGGGTTGAGGAAAGCCAGTGAGCGATTTTTCAATAACCTGCTGGGGTTATTGGAGATTGCCGCTATCTCCCAAAACCATATAGTTGCATTACTTCCACCAGACAGGTTGGTCGCCGGTTGACTGGATTTCTGGGGAACCGGCACTTCAGTCAACCTTTCGGGTTTGGGGAGGATTCTCTATTGAGGCAGGAATGCAATCGGTTGCACCTGTCCGCTTGTTGGAAAAGCCATTTCAGGTTTTTCCCGGCGTGGCGGCATCTCCTTAAAAGCTGGTTGTTGCGCGTAACTAAGCGCGTTTCCAGGGAGGACAGTCCAGTGGATTAGGAAGCGCCTATGGGATTGTCGGACTGGTTGTGGTTCCGGATATCCATTGCGGAGCTTGTGCACCTGGCGCAAATGATCGCACCCTGTGGGTGGTTTTTACGCCCAAGCTCACTCCCAAAAACCCGCCACAGAGGTGTTGCGCAACTGTTATACAGGATGAAAAGTGTGGCTGGAAAGGTAAATACCCTTTCTCTGCAGCATGGAAGACAGTAAGCTCCAGTGTATCCCGTTAATGAAACTGAAATTTTATGGCGGGTGGAGAACTTCAGCGCGGTCAATGGTCGGGGTCCCGCAGCGTCAGCAAAGGGGCAGGGCAGTACCGATCGCGTGGGTCCGTTGCTGTCAAGAATAACAATTAAAGCGATGGAGGGAGAGTATGAGACGTCCTCTCAACAATACCTGTGTCACCCTATCTGTCTGTACCGCCACTTTCTGGCTGGCGACTGCTGCGGGCGTTTCCCAGGCCGCCGAAGGTGCTGTCGATATCATTATGGAAGAGGTTGAGGTCACCGCGCGCAAGCGCGCGGGGGCGGAAAATCTGCAGGAGGTGCCGGTAGCGGCCACCGCCTATTCCGGCGATCAGCTGGAGGCACTGCAGACCCGCGACCTGCAAAGCCTCTCCTTCAAAATGCCCAACGTGCAGCTGGACGACATCGGCACTGTGAAGAATACCGCCAATTTTACTGTGCGGGGTTTGGGGGTTAACAGCTCCATTCCCTCTATCGACCCCACCGTGGGTGTGTTTGTCGACGGTATGTATATGGGGATCAACGCCGGTGTGGTCACCGATATGTTCGATCTCGAGGGCATTGAAGTTCTGAGGGGCCCCCAGGGCCTTTTGTTCGGCCGCAATGTGACCGGTGGTGCCGTGGTGATCAAAACCGCGCGGCCAACGGAAGAGTTCGCGTCCAGGTTCAAGCTCTCCACCACCGACAATCTCGATACTGTCGCCGCTATGAGCGTCAATGGTGCGATTTCCGATCGTGTGAATGGTCGTTTGACGGCTTACTACAACGACGACCAGGGCTGGTTCGAGAATGTGGCTACCGGCAACAACAGCCTCGGCGCATCCCAGAGCTGGTTTATCCGTCCGAGCGTGAGCATTGCCTTCAGTGAGGCTGCCGAGCTGCTGATTCGGGCCGAGCACGGTCGTATGGATTCCGATGGTGTCGTTGGTCAAAACCGCGGCCAGCCGATCTTCGCACCCGATGGGACCCTGGTGGCCCCGGGGGCCCAGCAAATTGCCGGCCTCTTTGAAATCACGGGCTGGGACAACAGCGACGACTCCTTTGAAGTCGCAATCGATGAAGAGGGTTTTCAGGAGGACGAGTGGAGCCAGGTGATTGCTGAATACAATCAGGATGTCGCTTTAGGCGATGGCACCATCACCAATATCCTTGCCTGGCGTGAGTTCGACGCGCTGGGTCTCGGCGATATTGATAGTCTGCCTATTTTTGGTTTCCACGCCAACACCAGGGTTTCCCAAAGCCAGCTGAGTAACGAACTGCGCTATTCCGGTCGTTTCGGCGCCACCGCGCTGACGACTGGCCTCTACTGGTTCAGCCAGGATCTGGAGTATTACGAGAACCGGCTGCTGCCCTTGTCGGCACCCGGCGGACTGGACTGGACCGGTGGCGGTGTACAGGACCACAGCGCGCTGGGCGCCTTTGCCCAGGCGGATATCGATCTCACCGACTCCTGGGTGTTCACCCTGGGGGGGCGCTATTCCACCGAAAGCAAGGACGCGCAGATCGCCACTATCCCCGTCAATCTTTGCAGTCTGGATGGCTGTGCGGCTTTTGATTTCGAGGACAGCGAGACCTGGAATGCCTTTACCCCCAAGGTGGGGTTGCAGTGGAACCTGCCCGGCGGCGCCCAGGTGTATGGCTTTTGGACCAAGGGATTCCGCAGCGGTGGCTACAATATGCGCAACACCGGGCCGGGGGAGTTGCCCGGACCCACGGACCAGGAGGAGCAGGCCAGTTTCGAGATAGGTGCCAAGGCGGAGTGGCTCGACGGCCGGGTGCGCACCAATTTGGCGCTGTTCCACAACACTATCGACAATATGCAGCGGGAGGTAAATCTCAGCAATCCCGTTGTTGGCGTGGTGCAGATTATCCGCAACACCGCCGACGCCACCATCCGCGGAATGGAGTTCGAGGTTATGGCGGCCATTTCCGACAACTTGCTGTTTACCGGTAATGTTGGCTATGTGGACGGTGGCTACGACAGTGTGAGCGGTGATATCAGTGGTGACGGCCTGGTGGATGGGACGGATCTGGCCCTGGATATTCCGCGACTGGTGCCCTTGACCTACGGTGTGGGCCTGGTTCATGACTGGCAGTGGGGCAGTGCCGGGACCCTGACATCGCGGGTGAATTTCAACCATCGCGATGAGTCAGCCTATACAGACAACAATCTCGGCCTTTTGTCCGCGGCAGATATGCTGGACTTCAGCTTAGGGTTCAGCCCGGCAGAAGGCAGCTACCGCCTGTCATTGTTTGGAAAGAACATGCTGGATGAGGTGACCGAGGGTAACAACACCCAGTTGCCTGCCTCCCTTGGTGGTATGGGCGCGACCTTTACGCCGCTCAACAAGGGTCGGGTGATGGGTGTCGAATTGACCTATAGCCTCTAGCAGGCTGTTGAAATTCGAAGAATTTCGACGCCTGGTACCAGAATATGGATGTTCCGGTAAAATCGGCGACGGCTAAGTCGTTGATTTTGGGAGAAAAGTGAAAATCCCATTTCTCGCTTTTCGTGTGTTAAAAAAAAGGCAGGATGCCTTTTTCAACAACCTGCTAGCAGATTGTTGAGAAGCCCCCCTGGCTTTCCCCAACCCGGGTTTGCAGCGCAAAGCTGCAAACCCTTGGCAACAAATCGAGCCGTTACAGGCTTGATTGGCGACCCGGACCTTCCTGTCCGGAAAGGTGGGTTGCTGCAAAATACTTTTTCATCCGCCTGCTGGGTTGAGCTGTATCGAGTGGGAGTAATCACTTCACTTCGCGTCACTCGGGCTCGGCGAGCCCGAGAGCTTCATACACCTTTTCGATGACCGGATCGTAATCCCCGATTGCCATCTTGTCGCCGTCAAAACGTTCACACAATGCTTTACCACAATCCATTTGGATGTGTGTGTTCTTTTTGTTGCCCAGTAGTACAACCATCAGGTCGTGCTTCGGATCTATGACACTGAGCGTGCCCACCCAGCCGGAGTGGCCAAATGCTTGGTCACTGGCGTGCCTGCCAAACAGATAGGCAAATTTTCCATTGACATTGATATTCCATCCCAAGCCAAAGCCTTCCTCAGGGAATTGCGGGTTGGGCGTCAGGAATTCGTCTATTATCTGCTGGTTAAAATATGCTTTGCCCTCGTATTCACCGCCGCTCAACATCAGCGACATCAGGGTGAGCATTTCTTCCGCCGTGGAGAATAGCCCTGCGTGCCCAGCGACACCGCCCAGGCTATAGAAGGCTTTCTCATCGTGCACCTGGCCCTGGATGGTTTGGGTACGCATACCGGGGAATTCCCGCTGCTTCTCGCGGGAATTGCCATAGATCTCTGTTGCCGCAAAATCCCTGGGCTCGAAGTTGGCGCCATTGGCGGGCGATTCCAGCAAATTAAACCCGGTACGCTTTAGCTCGAGAGGCTTGTAGAAGGTGTCTTCGAGAAAATGGTCCAGGGTACTTCCGCCAATCGTCTCAACCAGGTGCCCCAGCAGCATGTAGTCGATATCCGAGTATTTCACACGCGTGCGTGGCGGCACTTCCAATGGGGCTCTCTGCATGGCGAGCAGGCCCGTGGCGCGGTCGTTGGCGAACAGGTCTGGGTCATCTGACTGGTAAAACTCGATACTCGGGGGATGGCCAGCCGTGTGGTGCAAGAGGTCGCGCACGGTCACGCTGGCTTTGCCTTTGACCGGATCCTGAGGCCGGTCCTTATATTGCGGCAGGTAGTGTTGCACTGGCAAATCCAGATCCAGCGATCCCTGGCTGACAAGGTATTGCAGCGCGTAGTTGGTGGCATACATTTTGGTGTTGGAGGCGAGATCGTAAATGGTGTCCGGCCTCGCCGCCAGCGTCGCCGCTTCAGGAATAGGCGACACTGCCCGTGGTGTTTGTACGGTACGTGCTGGCTCGCTGGCGTCGTGTCGTTTGGCGTATCCGTAGGCCTGCAGTTTGATGATCTCGCCCTTGTACCAAACGCCGATTACGGCCCCGGGGAAACCTTCTGCTATGGAGTTTTCCATCAACGCATCCAGCTCTTTGAAATCGGGCCCGGAGCTGCATGCAGATAGTGTGCAGAGGGTTGCCAGCGAGACAGTGCCCATCAGTATCCAGGAGAAAATACGCGAGTGTTGGGAGCGGTGGAGGTTTCTGGAGTTTCGCATGTGTACCTTTTGTTTTGATCGAGGGCGCAGGGTTCGTGACAGGTTGTCATTTGCCGCCTGCCACCTATACCCACAAGAGTACGGAGGACCTTTCATATTTTCCGGTTCGCCCGCGCTGTTTCCACTTGCGGGGGTGGCAGCGTATCACACAGTCGGGTAGCTCTGCGCACTTGTCCGATTAAGAGCAAGCCGCCATCCCGCAGAGCCCCCATCAGGCTGCTCCCATGTACCAGCTATCCATCAAAACGCGCATGATTCCACCCCAAAAGCGCTTGTATATTGCACGGATAAGCACCTGTGCTGTGCGCAGCTTGCCCTTATTGCCCGCACTCGGGCTCAAACGATGCAGCAGCGGAATGGCGGTGAACTGACGCGCACCGCGCTCTACCTCAGGCTGACAAATCACTGACCGGGTGCAAACTGTGCCAGATTGGATTTTCTGCCGAACTAGCTGGCTGGTGTCTTTTTCGGTACTCCCGGCGTCAGTATGTCATCAATCGGCATAAGGTGGATCAATGTCGAAAAATACCTGATTTGGTGTTTTCATATCAAAACATTTCCCCGGTAGGTTGCTGAATCTAGTCCTGGCGTGCTGCATATTTTGGCCGGTGATAGTGGTGAAGAAACAGCCCTTGGGAAAATATTGCCAGACAAGACCATTGGTCTCTTCGTTTAGTCCGCTTTCCCAGAAAACATAGGGATGAGCAAAGCAAAAGTTGGCATTTGGCGACTCGACAACAGATAGATTTATTGCTGGTTGATATAAATCTATTTCTCCTGAGCCGGGCAGAGGCCAATTTGCTCGGGGCTCCAGCCCCCCGTAGCAGCTGCTCAACCTGGAGCCAGTCAATCGGAGGTAATGTAGGGCCACCCCTTGGCTTGCCGACGGATGATCGCTAACTGCACGGTCTGCTTGAGCCCATAGTCTTTCAGGCCGCAGTGGCGCCGCGACTTTCGGTTGAGCTTGGAGCTGTGAACCCCGAAGACGGCAGCGATCTCCGCCTTGTTATATCCAGCTTTCATCAGGAAGTAAATTTACTACGGTTGCTCTCCATTTCGATCGCTTGAGTTGCATTTACCAGTTGAATCCAGGATGGCTTGCATATACTACTTAGCCGTCTAAGGGGTGCTGAAAGTTCACAAATACCTGAGTATCACAAATACCTGAGTATATAGGTGGCCTCTGCAGAAATAAGTGTAGATGTACCACTGCTGTTTTCTACCAATGCACCCACAGTCAGAGAGGTATTCGCATGAATGAGCAGAGAACAACTGCGGCTGTTTTGTGTGCACTGCTCATTAGACCATGTTATGGTGGAACCCGATGGAATCCCCTGTGTTTGAAAAGTCACTGAAGCAATTGTTCGCCCCGGATCGTTAATTTCGATACCAAGACAAATATCTTCAGTAAAAATTCGGGGGTTTGTAAGGTATACATTACACTCCATGTAAGGTGTTGTCTGCCTGTCCTCTGTGTCGTATAGCTCCTCTGCAATAACTATTATATTGTATGAAAAGAGCAATAAAATAAATGTATATAAAGATAGCTTGAGCTTAGACATATTTGGATCCTACTTTATTTTTTGTGAGGTATATTTTAGAATTAATCAAAGATTATGTAAGTTGCTTATTGATACCCCTTCGAGTTCTTTAATTTGATACTTGATGCGCCCAGCCAGTTTTGATTGTTAGTGCTAGTGGCCAAAATTTTTCTCGTCAGTTTAGTTAAGCAGTAAAAATTGACTTTGGGGCAGGAAAAGCAGCAAGCTATAGCATTAGCCCCTGGATAACCCAGAACAAATAAAACTGTATTTGCGCAGATTGTCAATTTTAAATTAGTGATTATGTCACTGATTTCATTTCTTTGCTTTCGGTGTTGGTGTGAGCTTTGTTGTTACGCGCATATTTTATTTTCAAATAGACAGAATGACACTTGATTCCTCTTAGGTTTCTTGCTCCTGTTGCCTTGTTGGCATTTTTGTTCGGTCTATAGCTCTTAGTGAAACATGCGTCTCATGAATGCCTTTGTGTGGAATAAATTTAAGTGGCCAACTAATAAAACGCTTCCCCGCCATCTTATTTTTCAATGAATAAAAGGTTGTAGATAGTGGCCATCTAAAAATTATTGTTATTTAACTAATTCTTTAGGTTGTTGTGGTTTATAGGAGGTTTCCGGAAGTGGCCCATAGCTGCAGCGAAGGCTGGTCGTATTTATGGGTTGGGTGCTATCTTGTGCTCAAAGGCTTTGAGTTTATCGGTGTAAAACCAATGAAGTGAGCTAGGGAACCTCTGAAAAACTGCTCCAGTCTGGCATAATTTACCCCATTTCCAACATACACAGATTCAATCATGAGCCAACTGACCTTCGCCGAAGCCGAATACACTATCAAGAAACGCAAAACACGGCGCGAACTGTTCCTC
>NZ_JBFLAB010000068.1:0-17177 GCF_040742695.1 Microbulbifer discodermiae
GACCGGGAGACTGCGCACCGCGCACACTGCAGATAAGTGCGGCGGTATCCGGGCCCTCTCTGGGCAATCCGGAACTGCCCTGCCATCCCGGGCAGGCGGCCTATGTAATTTACACCTCCGGCAGTACCGGTCAGCCTAAGGGTGTGCAAATACTCCACCGAGGTGTCGTGTCCATGCTGTCCTGGGCACAGACACAGATGCCCGCGGGAGATCGCATTAGTATTCTGGCGAGCACCTCGGTGTGTTTTGACCTCTCCGCCTACGAGCTGTTTTTGCCTCTGATCAACGGTGGTCAGTGCTGTGTGATCGACAATATTCTTTCCCTGGAAACCAGTCCCCTGCGCCACCGTGTGACGCTGCTCAATTCCGTGCCCTCGGCGGCCAAAGCCCTGCTGGATCGGGGCGCGTTGCCGGCGACGCTGCGGGCAATCAATCTGGCCGGCGAGCCCCTCAAGCGGGATCTTGTGGACCGGCTTTACGCCTCGACGCAGGTGCGCCAGATCAACGACCTGTACGGACCTTCCGAGGACACAACCTATTCGACCCATGCTGTGCGGCATCCTTCAGGCCCAGAAACCATTGGACGTCCCCTGTCGAACACCCAGGCGTATATTCTCGACTCCCACTGCCAGCTGCTCCCTGTCGGCGCAGTTGGTGAGTTGTATCTGTCGGGCGATGGACTCTCTCGCGGCTACCAGGGCAAGGCGGCCATGACCGCCGAAAAATTCCTGCCAAACCCCTTTGATCGTCAGCCGGGCCAGAGAATGTACCGCACCGGCGACCTGGTGCGGTTTCTACCGGCTGAACCTCAATCGGCGCCCAATTTGCAGTATCTCGGGCGGATAGATCATCAGGTTAAGCTGCGCGGGTTTCGTATCGAACTGGGCGAGATTGAGGCTGCATTGCTTGAGCAACAGTCAGTGCGGGAAGCGGTGGTGATCATTGCGGGCGAGACAGATCAGCGCTTCCTCGCGGCCTATGGGGTGATGGATGAACAGACTTCAGCCGGGGAGGTGCTGGCCGCTTTGCGCAAGTGTCTGCCGGCATTTATGGTCCCCCAGGTGTTAATGATCCTTGATGCCCTGCCTTTGACCCCCAATGGCAAGCTGGATCGCAGTGCCTTGCCAAAGCCTGAGATCGATACCCGAAAGGGCCACTATGTTCCGCCCTTAACACCCTCTGAATCCCTGCTTGCTGCCATTTGGTGTGAGGTGCTCAAGCTTGAGCGCGTGGGCCGCGACGACAACTTTTTTGAACTCGGCGGCCACTCTCTGCTCGCCACCCAGGTGATGTCGCGAGTGCGTGAGGTATTCCAGTTTTCCATGGATATTCGCGCGCCATTTGACCACCAAAGCCTTAGTGCACTGGCGGCCCATATCGACAAGGCGCGAGACGCCTCTGACAGCATCGACAAGCTCATCGTGGCGGAGAAAAATGGCGGCGTGGTGCCCTTGTCCTTTGCCCAGGAGCGACTGTGGTTCCTCGATCGCATGATGGGTAAAAATGCTGTCTACACCATGCCTTTGGCACTTAGGCTGGAGGGAGCTATTGATCGAGAGGCGCTGGTCGACAGTCTGCAATTGCTGGTGCAAAGACATCCCGCTCTGCGTACCCGACTGCAGGTTGACGGCAAGAGTGCGCGACAAGTGGTGGACGAGGCGGTGCCCGCCCTGGCCTTTGAGCACCTCGACAATGTCGCACAGGCTGACTCTACCCGTCTCTGCGAGCGTCTCCACGCCTTCAATCTGGCGCAGGAGACTCTGTGCCGCATTCGCCTATTGGAATGCCCCGGGGGCGAGTCTGGCACCAAAACGCAAATGTTACTGCTTGTGACCATGCATCACCTGATTGCCGATGGCTGGTCTTTGGGAATTCTACTGCGTGACTGGAGCGCCCTCTATCGCAGTCTCCGTGAGAAGCGGCCGGCGGCGCTGCCGGCACTGCCCGTGTCCTATGCGGATTACGCCCACTGGCAGCGAGGCAATGCCGGCGGTGAGCGCTGGGCGTCGCAGCTTGATTACTGGCGCAACCAACTGCACGGCCTACCACCGCTTTTAAATCTGCCGACGGACACGCCACGTCCGGCCGAGCAGGATTTTTGTGGAAAAATGCAGGCTTTCCATATTTCTGAGAAGTTGACGGCCGAACTCCGCCAACTGAGCCGTGCCCAGGGTGTCAGCCTATTTATGACGCTGCTGTCCGGTTTTTCCGTATTGCTCGGGCGTTACGCCGGGGAGACGGATATTGCCATTGGCACACCCATCGCCAATCGCACACACAAGGAGACCGAAAACCTCGTTGGCTGCTTCGTCAATACGCTCGTGATGCGCACTAGGCTTACAGACAACCCGAGCTTTATCGATCTATTGGCGCAGGTACGCGATACTGCCCTTGACGCATACAGACATCAGGATATTCCCTTCGAGCATCTGGTGGAACACATCAACCCGGTTCGCAGTCTGGCCCATGCGCCCCTGTTCCAGGTGATGTTTGCCCTGCAGAACGCACCGCTGGACCCCTTTGACCTGCCTGGGATCGAGGTGGAGGTTCTGGCCCCCGACAACGACGCCGAGGGGGTTTCGCGTTTTGACCTCACGCTGACACTCGAAGAGATGGACGAGGGCTTGAGTGGAGGCATGGAATACCGCACGGATCTGTTTCGTTCAGAGACCATCGAACGCATGCTGGCGCAGTTTCAGGAGTTGCTTGGCAGTCTGGTGTCCGCGCCGCACCTGCCCATCGGGCGGCATCACTACCTGCCCGTCTCGCACCGGGATCGCGACTTGCCCACGGAGCGTAGCGCCTACCGGAAAGAGGGGCATTGGCTTCAAATGCTCGCGACGCGGGTCCTCCAAAGCCCAGAGCGAGTGGCTCTACAGTGCGGTGACCTAAGCCTCGATGAATCTGAATTGTGGCGCCGCAGCAGTACAGTGGCACAGGCGCTGCGACATCGCGGTATTGGCCCCGGTGCCCACTTGGGCATGATACTGGAACCTATGGATGCCGGCCCTGAGCGGCACAAGGCCCTCGCTATTGCCCTCGCTGTATTGCGGGCGGGGAGTTCCCTGGTCGTTTTGGATGCCCGTGCGCCGCGACTGCACATGCAGTATTTTCTTGAGCGCTGTGCTCTGTCCCAGTTGTTGGCCGGCACGACTTTAGAGGCAGAAGGGACAGACTTTGGCTGTGGCGTCACCCTGCACACGTTTGCCGATCTTCTCAATGCTGGGGAGGGCACACCTGATAGCGACCAGCTTTGCCCGGTGTCGCTGTCGTCGCCCGCTTGGGGGCTGTGGCGCTTTGAGGAAGGCGCCAGCGGCGCAGGCTCTGCAGCCAGCGAAGATCTGCCCTTTAGAATACTGAGCCATCGCAATCTCAGCTGCCTGTTGCAATCGTCCGCTTCGGCGTTCCCCGTCTTGCTCAAAGCTCTGGGAGGAACCTCAACACCGGCGAAAATCCTTCTTAGCGATCTCTATGCTCTGGTGAATGGCAGCGCCCAGGAAAAAATGCATGGAGATCCGCTGCCGCTAGCAGATGCCGGGTCGTCTCTTCCGCGATTGTTGTCGGTGGCGCCGTCCGGCGCCCGTATCACACTGCGCGATCGGTGGCGCCAGCTGCCGGGAGCGAATGTTACCTCTACCCTGTGTTTAGGTGGTGATCTGTACCCGGGTGAACTGGGTGAAAGTTGCTCCCCACAGCCACTGTTGTATACACAGATAAAGGGACGCTTTACCACTGAAAATGCGATCGAGGTGATGGCCGACGCCCAGGTGCCGGGGCCTTGTACTGAGGAGCAGGCGCCGGCGGCTCCGTCTCACACAACACTCGAGCACTTGCTGCGTGGTGTGCATGGTGTGAGCGAAGCTGTGGCTGTTAGTGCCCAGAGAATGGCCCCCGTACTGGGTTTTGTGGTTGCCGGGGCGACGCTCAAGGATGACGATCAAAAACGCCGTTTCAAAGAGGAGCTTAAGGCCACACTTTTGGAGCAGGCGAGAAAGGGCGGGGGCCCTTTGCCCTATAGGCTGTTGTTAGTCGAGCGTTTGCCGAGGACGGAAAAAGGGGTGGTCGACAAACAGGCGCTGTTGGCAATTGCTTCTAAATCAGAGCCTGTAAGACGCGTCACGCCACCGCGGACTGAGACGGAAACTGCTTTGTTTGATCTCTGGCGCCGGCAGTTCGGTGCCAGGAAATTTGGCATTGATGACAATTATTTTAACTTGGGTGGCGACTCCATTCGTTCCATTGCACTGGTGGCTGAAGCCAAAGACAAGGGCTATGTGTTTGCGGTGAAAGATCTGTTCGCCCACCCGACGATCAGACAACTGGCTGCGGCGATTAAGGGCCAAACCTTAAGGGTAGAGCAGCACAATCCGATTGCCCCTTTTGCACTGATCAGCGAAAAAGAGCGGAAGGATATCGAGCGACACTACCGCCAAGAGCAGGTCGAGGATGCATTTCCGCTGTCATCCATGCAAGCGGGAATGGTGATGCTGAGTGTGAAGCATCGCGGTCTTCATCTTTATGAAAACATGCAGTATTACGAGTTTCGTCAACCCTGGCGTCAAGATTGGCTGGAGAGCGTCCTTAATTACCTCGTGCAAAAGCACGCAATGCTAAGAAGTGTGATTTGCCTGTCTCTGGAGAGGCCCCTGCAAATTATTTTGCGCGGCTCTTCGCCAAGTATTGATGTTGTTCACATGGCGAAGGGTGAGGCAATCGAGGCCGCACTGCAACAGGCGCTCGATCAAAGGCTTGCGCAGGAAAAAGTGCGCGGCATCAATATCGCCAGGGCCCTGTGGCGCTGTTGTGTGCATGTGGTGGATGATCAGCGTTTCGTGCTGGGACTCTTTTTACATCACGCGCTTTGGGATGGCTGGAGTCTTGAGAGTTTTGCTGCCGAACTTTACCAGCTCTATGCCAGGCTTTGTGACGGCGAGCCGTTGCCTGAGATTGAGCTTCTGCCGTCTTACAATCAGTTTATCACCCTAGAGCAGGCAGCACTGGCATCGGAACAACATGCGCGCTACTTCGCCAGACAGCTGGATGGAGCCACTGTTCCCTGGTGGGTGGGTCGGAAAAAATCCCCTGCCCTGAGAATCCCCTGTACCATTGTCGGTCCGGTTCATGCGGCTATTACAGCGCTCGCTCGCGCGGAAGGCGTACAGGAAAAAAGCGTGTGGGCAGCGGCTTACTTAAGCCTGTTGGCGCTGATTAACGGAACTGACGAAATCGCCGCGGCAGTACTGACCCAGGGGCGGCCGGAAATTCGGGGTGGCGATAAAATGATCGGCGTGTTCTTCAATGCACTGCCTGTCAGCCTGCGGGTGTTTGGCATAGGCACCTGGCGCGATCTGGTGCGCAAGGTGGATGCCCTGCTGCGTGCCCAGCACGCCTACCGGTATTACCCTCTGGCGGCTGTCCAGCTCGAGACCGGCCTCGATTTTTCCGGCGCCTTATTGAATTACACCAATTGGCATGTTTACCACGAGGGTGCCGAGGCCTTATCGCCCGAAGAAAAAAACAGGATAGTACCCAATAAAGTTGGCGGTTGGGCCGATACGGATTATTTGTTTTTGTTGGAGGTCATCAAAGACGAGGCCGAAGGGCGGTTCAGCGCTAGCCTATATGCCGATAGCGGAATTTTCCCAGATACGTTCAGCCGCCGCCTTAGCGACTATCTAGCTAATATTATCGAGAAAATGTGTTTGACCCCGGCACAGCGATTAGAAAAAGCTGTGTTGCTTCCCGCTGAGGAAAAAGATCAATTAATCAACTTATTTAATAAAACACAGAGAACGGTCCCCGGACATAATGTGCTTCATCGGGGTTTTGAACAACAGGTTGAACGCGCACCGGAGGCTGTGGCGCTGATCTACCGGAATCAGCACATTACCTATGGGGCCCTGAATGACCGCGCGACGGACCTTGCCAAGACATTGGTCGCTAATGGTGCAGGCCCCAATGATCTCATTGGTATTTGCGTAAAACGTAGCGCCGAGCTTTTGATTGCACAATTGGGGATTTTGAAAGCAGGCGCCGCCTATGTTCCTCTCGATCCGACGTATCCGGCAGCGCGATTAAGCCACATGATTTCTGACAGCGGGCTGCAGCTGGTGGTCACGCACAGTGTGCCGTCGACCCTAACAGCCCTTGTAGGTGTTGACAAAGAACTGCGGGCAAACGGCCAATCGCAGGTCCCTGAAAAAATCTTTGTCGATCGGCTTCTAAAGTTTCCGTCATCGCCCCTTTTGTTGTCGGCATTGCACGAGGACAATCTGGCCTATGTGATTTACACCTCTGGCAGTACCGGCAAACCAAAAGGGGTATCGATCAGTCACAAAAATGCAGTAAATTTCCTCTCTGCAATGATGGAGCGCCCGGGACTTGAGGCGAGAGACCGACTGCTGGCAGTTACCACTTTTGCCTTTGATATTTCCCTCTTGGAATTGCAGTTGCCACTTAACGCAGGTGCCGTGGTGGACATTGCCGAAGATGGCCTGTCCGCCCGCGGGGACGCCCTTGCCGAGAGATTGGCCCGTTGTTGCATCACCGCGCTGCAGGCGACCCCGATTACCTGGAGGCTGTTGCTTGAGAGCGGCTGGACAGGTGATTGCGGAAAAATGCGCGCTCTGGTGGGGGGGGAGGCGCTGCCCGAGGGGTTGGCATCGGACCTCTCCTCGCGTGTGGCAGGCCTTTGGAATATGTACGGCCCGACGGAAACCACTGTCTGGTCAGCGGTGCAGCGGCTAAAAAGTTCGCAGCCGAAAGTGACAGTAGGTGCGCCCATCTGCAATACCCAACTGTATGTTCTGGATAGGCAGATGGGCTTGTCTCCTCTGGGCGTGCCCGGTGAATTATATATTGGTGGAAGGGGCGTCTCGCCGGGGTATTTCTTAAGACCTGCTTTGACAGCTGAAAAATTCTTACCTCATCCATTTTCGAAAACTCCGGGCCAACGGCTTTATCGCAGCGGTGATCTTGTGCGTTACCTGCCGGACGGATCCGGACGTATGGAATTTATCGGCCGCGTGGATCATCAGGTAAAAATCCGTGGATTTCGTATTGAACTGGGTGAAATTGAACGCGTTTTGTCCCGGCACCCGGAGGTGTCCGCGGCGGTGGTCAACGTGCACAGGCAGGAAGTGTCGCCGCAGCTTGTGGCCTATGTAGTGCTTGCGAAAGAAGATGTAGAAGATTTGTCCGCGAACTTGCGCAGCTTTTTAAGTAGGCACCTTCCGGACTATATGGTACCGGCGGCCATTATTGAACTGGAGCAGCTGCCCCTCACGGACAACGGAAAAATTGATCGCAAATCGCTGCCTGCACCGTCAAAATCGGACACTGGTACCAGCTACGTGGCACCGGAAAATCCCACAGAGGAAATGCTTGCAGCCATGTGGGGCGAATTGTTGGATAGAAAAGCGGCCGGCCGCTTAGACGATTTTTTCCGCGAAGGCGGTCACTCGCTCCTGGTCACGCGCCTGGCCTCAAAAATCAATGACGCATTCCACACGGCAGTCGGCATCGGAGAACTCTTTGAAACGCCGGTGTTGGCAGCACAGGCGGCTCTTATTGCAGAGAAGCAACAGGTGGTGACAGATGACCGTGCCATTGCCAAAGTGTCGCGCCAGCAAAATCTACCCCTATCCTATCAACAACAGCGCCTTTGGTTCTTGCATCGTTTCATGGGGGCCAATGCCGTTTACAACATACCCGTGGCTTTTCGCTTTGTGGGTGAGTTGGATATATCGCATTTCCTGACTGCCCTGGAGGCGCTTTATCAGCGGCACGAGGCTTTGAGAACACGTATTGTTGGGGAGGCCATTGATGAAAGCGTTGTTGGAGGAATTGTTGAGCGCGAGCAGGAAGCGTATCAGATAGTGCTGGAAGGCTCCCTGTCAGTCAGGCCTGAACCTATTTCAAATCAAGACGACCTCAGGCGCGCTGTGCTGATAGAGAAGATGCGCCCCTTTGCGCTGGGCGATGAGTCCCTGTATCGCCTGCGTTTATTTGTCTGCGAATACGACAACAGCAACGTGTTGATGATTAACCTGCACCACAGTATTGCGGATGGTGCGTCCACCAACATACTGATGCGTGATTTCATTGAACTCTATCGCAAATTCAGTCAGGGCGAGCCTGCCAATCTGCCTGCACTCAGTGTTCAATATGCCGATTATGCCCATTGGCAGCGCAGTTATTTATGTGGCGAGATTCTTGCCACCCAACTTGAGTATTGGCAGGAACAACTTAAGGACCTGCCACCGACACTGCCATTGCCACTGGATCGGCCGCGTCCGGAGAAACCTGCATATCGTGGCGGTTTCTATCATTTCAATATAGCGCCAGAACTGTACACATTGCTAAAAGTGTTTTCGCAGGAACATCGAGCGACACGGTTTATGACCCTGCTGACGGTTTTTGCTGTCCTTTTGCACCGCTACAGCGGCCAGCGCGATATTGCCGTTGGTACTCCCATTGCCAACCGCTCTCAAAGTGAGCTTGAGCAGGTGGTGGGATTTTTCGTCAATACACTGGTGATGCGCTGCGAGATCAACAGTCGACAAAGTTTTACTGAAACATTGCAGCAGGTAAAAGCAATGGCTATGGGCGCTTATGCCCACCAGGAAACGCCTTTTGAGCAGCTGGTGGAGGCGTTAAACCCAGAGCGAAAGATCAGCCATTCGCCATTGTTTCAGGTGATGTTTTCCCTGCAAAGCGATGTGCCCGATCAACTCAGTCTGCCGGGGTTATCAATTGAAGCGCTGGAGTTCGATGCTGGGGCACAGGAGGAGCCGGGTGTGGCGCGCTACGATCTCTGGCTGACCCTGACGGAAACCTGCGATGGATTGCGCGGAGGCATTGAATTTAGCACCGATATTTTTGATCGCGACACCATTGTGCGCTTTGCCGATTATTTTCAGCGTATTCTGGCTGAGTCGATGCAAGCATCAGATTCGCCGCTCGCCGAGATCCCGTATTTGTCGATAGCGGACCAGCGCATAAGTGACGAACTCTTCGGTCTGGAATCCAATAAAGATACAAATCTTTGCGTTCATCATTGGATTGAATCGACTGTGTGTCAATACCCGGACAGTATTGCCCTGGTAATTCGAAGTAACACCGGCCTACCGGTCGCATTAAGTTTTGCCGAGCTCAACCGGCGGGCGGATAATTTAGCGGGCCTTTTGCGTTGCCAGGGAGTATCCATAGAGTCGCCAGTAGGCGTGTGCATGGAACGTTCCCTGGAAATGGTGATAGTAATTTTTGCCATTCTCAAATGTGGAGCCTGTTATGTCCCTGTCGACCCAGAGGCGCCAGAGGAAAAAATCCGCTATCTTGTCGAAAACTCGGGGATGCAGCTTTTACTGGTACAACAGACCTTTGATAAGAACACCGGTTTTGCCGATGACCGAGTGCTGCGTGTAGATGCATTGCAAATAAAACGCATGATTGCCACTAGAAAAAACGTCGTCGACCGTGTCCCCCCTGACGCCTTGCGCCCCGATAATGCCTGTTACATTATTTACACCTCGGGATCCACCGGTTGGCCCAAAGGCGTTGTCGGCCTGCATCAAAGCCTGGTTAATCGATTGCGCTGGATGCACCGTGCGGTTGACGGTCAACGTAGCGATATGCTGTGTCAAAAAACCAGCCTGGGATTTGTCGACCATGCGGCGGAAATATTTCAGGCCCTGTGCTTCGGCAACACGCTGTTAATCATGCCGACAGAAACCCTGCAAACACCTCGATCATTTCATCAGGAGATGAATAATTGGCAGGTGAGCCGTATTACCCTTGTGCCTTCACTGCTTAACATTCTCGTGGATAGCGGCGAGGTTAATCTCCGCTCCCTGCGTGTGCTTATTAGCAGTGGTGAAGCCCTGGATGTGCGGGAGCCCCAAGCATTTTCCAGGGCCTTCCCCAAGGCCCGGCTAGTGAATGTGTATGGGTCGACGGAAGTTGGTGCTGATGTAACGGTACGAGAGATTCGCTTGTTACCTTTCGACAACTTTGTGGAAAGAAATAAAGACTCCGACACTGTTGCTTCGACGGCTATTCCCCAGAAAATCATTCCTCTGACAGCAATAGGAAAAGGCATTGACAACATTCAGGTCTATGTGCTGGATGCGCACTTACAGCGGGTGCCGCCAGGGGTGATCGGTGAATTGTATATTGGCGGCATTGGCCTTGCCCGTGCCTACCTGGGAGTTGCGGCCCTGAGCGCCCAGAAGTTTATTCCCAATCCATTTTCCAAAGTACCCGGGGCACGCCTTTACCGAACCGGGGATCGGGTGCGTCTGCAGTATGATCACGACGGGGAAGGCGCCTGTCTGGACTATCTTGGTCGCGTCGATAATCTAGTAAAAATTCGAGGAGTCCGCATTGAGCTTGAAGAGATCGAGGCAGTCCTAAAGCGACATGAACATGTGAATCAAGCGGTGGTATTACACCGTATAGCCGCGGATGATGACAGCGGGCAACTGGTGGCCTATCTACAACTGGAAGAAGATATTGAAGTGCCTTCGCAGGTCTTTCAGGAATATGCACGACGCTTTCTCTCTTCGCACATGGTGCCGGCGGCGTTTGTTGTGCTCGAATCCATGCCATTGACCAGTGGTGGTAAGGTTGATCGTCGATCGCTACCTCCAGTGAAAGAAGCCATTGTGGCTATGGAGTCGGTGCCTCCATCCGGGTTGATTGAGGTTCGCCTCAGTGATATTTGGAAATCCTTACTCAATTGTGAAAGTCTGGGTCGCTTTGATGATTTTTTTGCAATCGGTGGCCACTCCCTAATGGCGGTGAAGCTCGCCTCGCGGGTGCGCAGTGAATTCGCCGTGGAGCTTAGCCTCAAGCAAACTTTCGATTCGCCCGCGCTGCATCAAATGGCGGCCTTTATTACCTCTGAGTTGAAACGTGTTGGTCCGAGTGAACGCTTTATTGAGTCTATGACCAATGAGGAAGCAGAAGAAATCCTGGAGTTGTTCGAAGAGGCCTGATGGGATTAATTCTGCAATTTAAGCTATCCAATGCCTGCTGTGTAGAGAATCGGGGTGCGCTAATAGAAATATGCCGTGAATATCCAAATATCAGTTTTCCCCCAACAATCCCACTGGTTAAAGCTTCAGGCGAAGCCAGCCATTCGATATTCCTCAAATTATTAAACCGCAGCGTATAAATTTTCAGCTAACAGATTGGTTGTGAAGCAAACGAACTATTGGCCTTTGGCAAGTTTATGAACACAGATATAAAAACAGCAAAAGAAAAGCTTCAGTTGATGCTGAAGAAAAATAAGACTGGAGGCGATTCGGAGCCGGAACTTGTGCGCGGTTCTGCTCGCGAAGGGGGTTTGTCCTTTGGGCAGCAGCGCCTGTGGTTTATCAATAACTACATCGGCCCCAATCCTGTGTACAACATGCATCTGGCTTTGCGCTTGCAAGGTGTTGTGGACGAGTGTGCGTTGCAGGAAAGTGTCGAAGCCATCGTAAAACGCCAGGCGTCTTTGCGCACTCGATTCCAGCAAACAAAAAACGAAGTCCAACAGGTGATAGAGCAGGAAGTCCCTTTGCTCTCAATTGAGAAAGTGAAGAATTCCTCTGCAGTTGAAGTCATTCACCGCGAGGAAAAATACTACCCCTTCGACTTAGGAAGCGACCAATTGTGTCGTTTACGACTTCTTAAAGACGAAGAAGGGGGGGCTTATGTAGTGTTGTTGACGCTCCATCACAGTGTTGGCGACGGTGTGTCCCTGGGTATATTTTTAAGCGAGCTGGTTGCTCACTATGGCGCCTTTGTTAAGGGTCTGCCGTCCCCGCTCACTGAGCTTCCTATCCAGTATATTGATTACGCTCGCTGGCAACGGGAAAAAATGCAGGGAAACTCCTTTGGTCGCCAGCTAGAATTCTGGCGGCGACAGTTTGATGGAGTGCCCCCTCTGCTGGAGTTGCCCACGGATCGGCCGAGACCAAAAATTCAAACCTACGAAGGGGGCAGCCTGCCTATACATTTTCCCCGGGAACTCTCTGCGCCACTTGAGTCTCTGACCCGTGACCATGGAGTGACGATGTTCATGTGTCTGTTGGCGGCTTTTTCAATTCTGCTACAACGCTATTCCGGCCAGAGGTGTTTTACCATCGGGATTCCTGTAGCAAGTCGCGATCGCGAGGAAATAGAACGCATTATCGGCTTTTTTGCCAATACCCTTGTGATCCGATTTGACGTCGATGAACAGTTAAATTTTGGTCAGTATTTGGCTCGCGTGCGGGAGACTGTACTGCAAAGCTACGCTCACCAGGATTTGCCTTTTGAGCGGCTGGTCGAAGAGGTTAATCCGGAGCGCAATCAAGCTTATTCGCCACTGTTTCAGGTCGCCTTTGCCCTGCAGAACTTACATGATGAAAGCGCAAGGCTTCCGGACCTGGATATTGTGCCGCTGGTCTTCGATAACGATAGCCAAGTGGCTGACAGGGAATACTCCCATTTTGATTTAATGTTAAGTCTTCACGAAAGCGACGACAGCGGTATCGTTGGCAGGGTAAGTTACAATACAGGGCTATTTGCTCAGTCGACGATTGAACGTCTGCGCGAACATTTTATTTGCCTATTAACAGATATTGTCGCGCGACCGGAGGTCAATATTGGCGAGCTAAACCTGTTGACTCCGCCAGAGCAAAGTGCATTGGTGTGCCATGGTCCCGATACGGATGCACAGGCCCAGGCATCGGCGTGTCAATTGAGTAATGGCACCTCCCCACAAGTTTCAGAGGCCATTGCGCTGCAGGCTCGCCAACGTCCAGACGCCATAGCCGTTATTGACGGCCCTCTGCAGCTTAGTTACCGTGAATTGAGTGACCGCGTAGACAAGCTTGCTGCTTTTATACAGACTCGTCAATTGGGTCCGGAACGATTGGTGGGTTTTAGTGCGGCGCGTGGGGTGTCTGCAGTCCTTGCCATGTTAGCCATAATTCGCTCTGGCGCTGCCTATGTGCCTTTGGACCCGGCAACGCCGCCGGACAGGTTGGCGTATTTTATTCGCTGCGCGGAACTGCCATTAATCTTTGCTGATGAAATAAGCGCCGAACCAGTTGCCACTATCGTTGAACGTCTGCCGGCTTCGTCACTAAAACCCGATATTGTGTCTGTGTCCAAAGCCATTCGCAGCGATGAACAGTGGCAGGGCAGTTTTCATCAGCCTGCTTCCGTTGATCAATTGATTTACGTAATTTTTACCTCGGGAAGTACCGGGCGTCCGAAAGCCGCTGGCGTCACCCATGGTGGAATTCGAAATCTAGTTGACTGGTATATCAATTGTGTGGGGATGACCGCATACGACCGCGTATTGGTGGCAAGCTCCATTAATTTCGATTTGACGCAAAAAAATATTTTGGCCACGCTGTCGGTTGGCGCCAGTGTGTACTTGGCCGCCGAGCCTTTTGACCCGACCTCCATAGCGCAGAGTATTCAGTGCCGCGGGATTTCGCTGACGAATATGGCGCCGAGCGCATTTCATTCCCTGATCCATCCTTTGGAAAAGCTGCGTCGCCCGATGAAGCATCTTCGGCATATTGTCTTGGGTGGCGAGCCGATTAATCTACCACTGATGTCGCGTCTGTTTCAGTGGCATCCCCACCTTAACGTGATCAATAGCTACGGCCCCACAGAGTGTAGTGACGTAGTGACGGCCTATCGGTTTGATCACACACATGCAGAGAATATGGATTTCGTTCCCATCGGTCGCGCGATCCCCGGTTTGCGCAGCTATGTTCTCCGCGAAGCTGTCCAGGCAGTGCCCAGGGGGGCAGTGGGTGAGTTATGCCTCGGAGGCGTGGGTGTGTCCAGAGGGTATCTGGGGAACCCGCGGCAAACGGCGGAGAAATTTGTGCCTAATAGGTTCGCCGTATCGCCCGGCGAGCGCCTTTACCGCACAGGGGATTTGGTCAAGGAACTAAAAAGTGGCGATTTGACGTATGTGGGGCGGACGGACGATCAGGTAAAAATGCGCGGGTTTCGCATCGAGCTGTCCGAAATCACCAACACACTGAAACACAGTAAGGGTGTCAACGATGCCACCGTGCTGGTGAACAAAGTAGAGTCCAGGGAAAAACTTGTGGCCTACGCCTCGGTGGACAAGCAATACGCGCCAGCTTGCTACCGGGCGCTACAAAAAAAACATAAGGTTTCAAATCCTTCTCTGGTTCCTGTGACACTGCCCAACGGGATGGATCTTTACACGCTTAATCAGGCAGAGACGGATTTTTTGTACAACGAAATATTTGTAGATCAGTGTTACGAACAACACGGTATTTCGATTCGTGATGGTGATTGTATTTTCGATGTGGGTGCGAACATTGGTTTTTTCTCTGTGTATTTGGCCACTCGCTACCGGGGTCTAAGCGTGTTTTCCTTTGAGCCAATACAGACTATTTTCGAGCTGTTGCAAGCGAACTGCCATCTCTATGGCGACAATAATCTTTCGCCCTGCCATGTCGGACTGTCGGAAAAACCCGGTCGCGATCGCTTCGAATTTTATCCCCATCACTCCATCGTTTCAGGGCAGTCGAGCGACGACGAAGCGGTGGTGAATGCTGTGAGGAAGTACCTTGAATTTGGCTTGGAATCAGAGGGCCAGAGTGTCGAGGGGGCATCGGAGCGGCTGGAGGAATTAATTCGTGAACGCCTGGTGAAGGAATCGGTTGAAGTCCGCCTGTCCACGGTGAGCGAGCAGATTCGCCAGCATAATATCCAAGCAATTCAATTACTGAAAATAGATGTCGAACGGCACGAATTCAGCGTCCTTCTCGGTATCGAAGATGAACATTGGAACATGATCCAACAGGTGATACTGGAAGTGCATGATGAAGACGGTGCGCTGGCCCGTGTGCAAGACCTGTTGGGGCAACAGCAATTCCTGGTGCATTGTACCCAGGAAGAGAGTATGCGTAATAATGATATTTACATGGTGTATGCAAGGCGCCTGGTGGTCGCGCGACCAGAGGCGCCTGCAATGACAGCGCCCGCCGGTGACAGAATCTGGTTGGGCGTCGGCGCATTTCGAGCCGCCTTGCGGGAGCAGTTAAAAGATGCCCTGCCGGACTACATGTTACCTGAGAGCGTTGTGTTGCTCGATGAACTGCCGCTGTCGACCAACGGTAAAATCAACCGCCAGGCCCTGCCTGCACCACAGCCCGGGGATTACGAGCACAGTGAATTCGTCGCACCTTCCACGGAAACCGAGAAACAGATATGTGAAATCTGGTCGGCGTTGTTGCAACGGCAGGCCGAAAGTATAGGCGCCAAGGATAGTTTCTTTAAGCTCGGTGGTCATTCCCTGTTGGCCATGCAGTTCCTTCAGCAAACAGAATCCAAATTTGGCGTGAGTATTGCAGTCAAAACCCTATTTGGCTCTCCTACTTTGCAAGAAATTTCTTCACTTATCGACTATTTGGTCGATTCCTCCCCAGGTATGGGGAATCAGTCGACGATGGAAGAGCTGTTAATTCTATAACCATTGATCAAATCCTCACCTTTCGTCGCCAGCAGGGCGTTGTTCTGCTATCGATTATCTGACTTACTCCCCTTTTAAACGGGGGGAATGCGTCGACAATGGAAGAGCTATTAATTCTATGACCATTGCCCAAATCCTCACCTTTTGTCGCCAGCAGGGCGTTGTTCTGCGCGCGGAAGGGGAACGTTTAAAGGTCTTATCCGAAGCGGGCGCCGACCTGCCTCCCGCACTGGTCAAGGCCTTGCGTGAACACAAAAAGGCCCTTTTGGATGTTTTGCAGAGCCAGGCCCGGACAGGCATTGAAGAAGAGCCTATCAAAATCGTTGAAGATCGCTCAGCACTGCCCCTTTCTTTCGCCCAGGAGCGGCTGTGGTTCTTGCACAAATACCTCGGACCAAACGCCGTTTACAACGTGTTTTTATCCTTGCGGCTTGAATCAGAGTTTGATCGCAGTGCCCTGGAGAAAAGCCTTAATGTAATGCTTGCCCGCCACGAATCACTGCGCACTCGCTTCAAGGAGCACAGGGGTTTGCCGCAGCAGGTGTTTGATCAGGTCAGTATCAATTTACCACTGGAAGAACTGAGCACTCGGGAAGCGCTGCACAATGTCATTGCAGCAGAGCGACGCCGCACGTTTGATTTGTACGAAGATCGGTTGTTTCAGGTGCGGCTGTTGCGCAGCCAAGGCGACGATGGCGCCGTGTTGTTAATTAATATGCACCACATTGTGTCGGACGCCTGGTCCATGGCGGTTTTTTTCCGCGAACTTAATCATTGCTACCGGGCCTTGAGTCACGGATGCGAACCCGATCTGGACCCGCTGCCCATTCAGTACGCTGACTTCGCCTGCTGGCAGCGCCACTGGCTGAGCGATGGCGCTATGGAGGCCCAGTTGGCTTTTTGGTGCGCTGAACTCGCGGATTTACCGGCTTTAACGGATCTCCCCACAGATTTTTCGCGTGAAGACACGCAAGGTGGATGCGCGGCCCGACTGGACATATCGTTACCTGCCGCTCTGGTTGAGGGGCTTCAGTGTCTGGGCCAGGCTCACAATGCCACTCTGTTTATGACTTTGCTGTCGGCCTTCGCCACCCTGCTTGCTCGCCTGTCGGGACAGGGTGATATCGCCATCGGCACACCCATCGCCAACCGCCACCACCGGCAAACCCAATCATTGGTCGGCTTTTTTGCCAATACGCTGGTCATTCGCCACCGGCTGGAGCAGGACCCCACAGCTGTGCAATTGCTGGCCGCCACGCGGGAGCGTTGCCTCAGTGCCTACGACCACCAGGATTTGCCCTTCGAAGCCCTGGTGGAGCATCTGGCTCCCGCGCGCAGCCTGCAACATTCACCCCTGTTTCAGGTGATGTTTGCCCTGCAGAATGCACCCATAGATGATGTGGATAGCGGCGACCTGGGCTTGACCCCCTACTTGTCGGAAAGTGGAGGGCCAGAGACAGGAGGCAGTGCACGATTTGACCTTACCTTGAATCTGTACGAGAGCGACACCTGTGTCACTGGCAATATTGAATACAACAGCGACCTGTTCGAGGCCGCCACCATCGCGCGCTGGCTGGATCACTACCAACGACTGCTGGCGGCCATGGTGGCGTCGCCGGAACAGCGTCTCTCGCAGTTAGTGTTTTTGAGCGAGGCCGAGCAAGGGGCGCTGATG
>NZ_JBFLAB010000069.1:0-16659 GCF_040742695.1 Microbulbifer discodermiae
CAGTGCACCTGGAATCTGCTGAGAAGTAGATTCCAGGTGAAAAAACAAACAATCTCAGGGTTGTTTTGGTCAAATTCAGGCCCGCACCAGAAAATACTGATACTGCCGTAGCGATTGTTGAGTTATTCAGACGTTCCCTAGCATATTCTGCGCAATTCAAATAAGACAAGAATAGGAAGTTTGTGTATATGATTTAATCTTATCTCTGCTACCATGGTAACGACAAGGCTGTTGCTCTTTCTCCAACTCACGATATACTGCGACATTGCAAGCACAATTGGCTTAGACTATGTGCACGAAATAAATTTAATAACTTAAGCGCAATCAATAGCAGATTAAACTTTTAATCTTACTACTTAAAAATTTAATCAACACAAAAACAGGCTTTATAGTGACCATAATAAAACCAAATCTACTGATGCTTATATTAGTTCTTACGGTTGGACTGCCTTCAATTTCCGATGCATCTGATAATTGCAATTCTTTAGAATCCATTGATTGGATTTTGGGTAGTTGGAGCTCTAAATCTTCTCAGAGAAGTTACAATGAATACTGGAATAAGGTAAGCGAAGAAACTTACGAAGGGTATAGCGAAGTAATATCTACTAGCGGTGAAAAGTCAAGCTATGAATCTCTCAGACTAATTAATATGAATGGTAATATTTTCTATCTTGCAAAAGTTTCTCATAACGACCTGCCAATTGCTTTTAAACTGGTATCCTGCTCAGAATCAACTGTGCAATTTGAAAACCTTAAACACGATTTTCCCAATACTCTAAAATACTCCTATAATGCTGCCGACAAACTCTCTGTGTCAGTCGAAGGGAAAGAAAACAGTGGCTTTAAAATTCAATTTGCTCGCAAATAGCCAATCTTTCCAGGTTTTATACAGGTTATACTGCAGAACTGGAAACCAAGGTAAGTGTTCTGGATCGAGACGTACTATGCCGATTACTAACCTATAATAAAAATGTGCTATCCAGTAAAGACACCGCCGTATAAGCTACAGCGGCGTTAGTTAATCAGGGCATTGCGTCACCCTGTCTTAAATATTATTTAGTTACGTTTATTCCGAATCTTCAGGGAAGCGTATAAGACATCGCCGGGGTGGTGCCTACCACACCGTTACCTATGCAGGGGTTGTCGTCAGGCGGATTGGATGGAATTTCTGCGTTGACAAAGGTAATTTCTCCGGTGGCCTGATTTAGTGTTCCAGTAAGGTCACCAAAGCAGTTTCCGGTAACTCCCTGTGCATCGACATTCTTTATGGTCACCTGATCATTGTCACCGCCTACCATCTCATAGGGAAAGTTTACAAAGACAATCATTGCACAAATTCCACCTGGGTCTGACAGTATCAGTGAGGTGACCTGGGCATTGCCCGCAGCATCTGTATCTATTGTGGCGTTCATATCACACAACAGTGTAATGCCTTTGGAAATCATAAGGGGACTACCCACAGCATTCGCCATGACGATATCCGTAGTACTGACAGGGGACCAGATTTCCGCGTTGACCGCATCCGCAAAGCCTAGAGTGGCAGCCATAGTGAAAGATAGCGCGGTTAATATTTTTTTCATAAACAATTTCTCTCCGGATTAGATGAATATCTGGCAGTGAGCTTGAAAACACGGCCTCCGGGCTGTTTACCTTATTTCCACCCGTCCAACTGAGTGCAATAGTCATCAATATACTTGGCATGAAGAAATTATTTCCTCCTTTTGTCAAGTTATTCTAAACAGATGAAATAACTGGCACAAATTCCGTGTTTTGCAAAATCCTCTGCCAAGTTCGTTATACCTCTAAAGGAAAGCCGTAGCGGGAATAAAGTTCTTTTGCGGGACAGCACATAAAACCAGCACTGTAAAACTATACTCTCCGGACGCAAGGACGCATGGGATTTATACGAAGGGGGATAGCGATAAAAATCTGTCGCCTTTCTATTTTTTCGGAGCATAAATTTCCAAAACCACTCCCTTAAGAATGCTTGGGTTGATATATTACTCCGTTTTTTATCTTTTTTGGCGCCATTTTTTCGACCCTGGAAATAACCCGAAATTTTATACTTGAATCTAATCCTCCATATTTTTCCCCATGTCTTCCCTGCATAAATAAAATTAAAAATTAATTAAATTTAATCTGTTAATTGAAATAAACCCCGAACTCTGTACAAATGAATAGGATTATTGGGCTTTTTAGCATTACTTCATCCGCCAGGCTGATATCTTTGCGCACTGTCATTTTGGCGATTTAACTAAATCCAATATCACTAATATTTGTGGAAGAACCTAGACTATGGCTATACCTTTAAAAACATTAGAAAAGTTAATGGTCGTACCGGCTATTGTATTGTTCGCGCTGATTTCAACTAAAAGTCTGGCAAACAACCGGCTAATGAGCTTCGAGCAACTACTACCGGGTGAAAGTATCAAATCTCCAAACGGTATCTATAAGCTGGAAATGCAATCCGATGGAAACCTCGTTCTCTCTGACGATATTGGTAAAATTCACCTGTGGTCTACCGACACGGCAGGTCATCCAAAGCTTAAAGATAGCAATGGATTCGTAGAAATGTTTGGTCAGGGGGCATTCGGCTTAAGAAGTGCACTTGATACTGATATTCAGATCTATTGGAACTCTCAATCCTGGGGACACCCCGGTGCCCACCTTCGTGTTCAGGACGATGGCAATATGGTTGTCTACAATTCCGATGGACAGCCTGTCTGGGTATCAAACACCTACCAGGGAGATTGCCACTACGAAGATTTTCCCACTTATTTTGGAGACCTGGCCTTTTGTAGTTTTGTCAACATTGATAGCAGTTGTAGCACTACCCAGATTTTTATCTCTGAACGTTTTACTCCAAATTTTGTGGGATCGGCATTGAATTCCTGTACCAGTCGCTTTGAAACCTGTGTTGCCTTTGATCCGACTCCAGGTCCAGCGAAGCCCGTAAGGATCTGCGAAAATTAAAGCTATGTCGCTATAAGTAAAAATTAAAATTCTGTAGCTAACTTTACAGACGTTAGCGGTAGAAACTTCTCTACAAAAAAAAGAAAATAAATTTTTACCTTTGAAAGCTGAAAACTTTCTTGCACAGAAGCCTTGATGGTTAACTACAAGCCTATCCTTTGCCCGTTCCATACGGGCTTTTTTGTCTCCGACAGTTCGGCTCTCATTAAGCCCCCAAAAACACCCTCACCTGGCTTAAGCGAGCGGCGGAGCATCAAGGTATTAGCGCAGCCCTATTGCAGGCAGTTGATCACCTCGACGCGCCCAGGCGATAAACCGCTGGCCCGCGATCATAACCGCCAGTTCTAAAGCCAGTTGGAAATAGCGGTTTACAAAAACAGGCTCCCATGCTATCAATTATCGATAGTTCGCAAATGAACAATAGTCACAATCTGAGATTTCGCGGTGGGTTGTACTACTCTTGTTCGTCAAGCGCCTGGTAGTAAAGAGGCAGTGGTAGCTGGCACTTTGCCCATAGTAGGTTGAGGCAACCATGATGATCAATAAATACTCATTTCTCTCGCTGCTGGCTGGAGGGATTTCCGCCTATTACCCGGCTGTCACATTGGCCCAACCCCTCGGCGACCCTTTGGTTGACGCTATCTGTACCGCCTGTCACAACAGCGCAACTGTACGCAATAGCAGCGGCTATTCCGCCGCTGACTGGGCCCAGCTGACTTCCCATATGATCAACCTTTCTGCGGCCCCTGAGCAGCAGCGCGCCATCACCGATTACTTGGCTAAAAACTTCCCCCCCAGCAAGCGCCTGAACCCCCAACTGGCACCGGGTGATTTGACCCTTAGCGTGCGGGAGTGGCAGGTCCCTACCCTAGGCCAGCGTCCACGGGATCCCATCCAGGCAGTTGATGGCACCATCTGGTGGGTTGGCCAGTGGGGCAATATTCTCGGCCGACTCAATCCCGAGACCGGCGAGATGAAGGAGTACAAGCTTCCCGCTGGAGCCAAACCCCATACAGTCACGCTGGATGCTGAAGGCCGCCCCTGGTATACGGGTAACAAAAATGCCACCGTCGGCTATGTGGAACCGGATACTGGCAAAGTGGTTGAGTTCCCCATGCCGGACCCCAGTGCCAAGGACCCACACTCGGCTATTTTCGACAGCAATGGAAAATTGTGGTTTACCTTGCAGCACAGCAACCAGGTTGGCAGATTGGACCCAAAAAGCGGCAAGATTGACCTGGTTGTGCTGCCCAGGCCCAATTCCCGCCCCTACGGCATCAAAATCGCCCCCGATGGCACCGTTTGGGTTGCGTGCAACGGCCAGAACTGCCTGATCGCACTGGATCCGGATACCATGGCTATCGAGGAAGTTCAATTGCCGGACCCTGCAACACGCACCCGACGACTGGCAGTGGACCAGGAGGGGCAGGTTTGGTTCGTCAATTCCTCGCTGGGCCGGCTGGGCCGCTATCAGCCCAAAACCGGCGAAATCAAAGAGTGGCCGACCCCCAGTGGTAAAGATTCACACCCCTATGCCATTGCTATTGCCGATGGCGCCATCTGGTTCAACGAATCCAGCCGCCGACCGGAAACCCTGGTGCGGTTTGATCCTGCGACTGAAAAATTTCAAAGTTGGGTAGTGGAATCCGGTGGCGTCAAGGCGGGCCTGATCCGACATATGCGTGCCAGTAACCATGGGCTTGTGGCTCACCAGACTGCCACTAACAGCCTGCTGGAAATACGCTGGGATGTAGCTGAAAACTCCAGTGACTAACCTTCACTTTTGGAGGCGCGAGTCCTCTACAAAAGATTGTTCCCGGATAAATTCTGGTTTTGGTGCCTGTCAACTATTGGAGAGTTGCATCAACAAACCAAGCACCGACTTGATTCCATCCCGCTCTACTCCTCGCTGGGGTAAAAAAGTTTCCTGTTAGATTGAAGAAGTTTCTCGACACACTCTTGGAGGTATTTCACTGTGCTCAATAAATTATTTGGGGCCTTTGTGTTCATATTGTCAATCACAGTCGGAGCGCTTCCGACTCATGCAGAGGATGCTGGCATGAAGCCTAAACCCAAAGTCATTATATTTGATGTTAATGAAACCCTGCTCGACCTTGCACCCCTAAAAGAATCCGTTGGTGCTGCATTGGGGGGACGTGAGGATCTGCTGCCATTGTGGTTTTCGACCATGCTCCACTATTCTCTGGCGGAGACCCTGAGTGACGAATACCACGATTTTGGAGAAATCGGGGTTGCCGCATTGATGATGGTGGCGGAAGCCCAGGGAGTTAACCTAACCTATGAGGAGGCCAAGACCGCAATCGTTACCCCCTTGGGTTCACTGCCACCCCATGCGGATGTAAAGCCGGGCCTGAAGACTTTGTCGAAAGGTGACTATAAGATCGTCAGCCTGACTAATTCCTCTTTCAAAGGTGTGGAAACGCAATTTAAAAACGCCGGGTTGACCGATTTTTTTGACAAGCGGTATAGCGTAGAGGCGGTAAGAAAATACAAACCTCATCCGGATACCTATAGAATGGTACTGAAGGATATGGGCGTAAAACCCGCAGAGGCAATGCTGGTTGCGGCGCATCCATGGGATTTGATGGGCGCAAAAAATGTGGGATTGCAAACCGTTTTTGTCGCCCGCCCCGATAAACCGCTATATCCGAATATGACCGCTCCAGACTATGTTGTAAAAGACATACAGGAGCTTGCGACTATCCTTACAGCACAAAATGATTAACCCGACAATTCAATAAGTTGCCGGGTTTATGCCGCACAGGGATGTGTCGCCGTTGGTAGGAGATTGATTGGAGCTTTCCTAACTCTGCGCCTCGAATTCATCTATCCGCAATTTCGCGGTGCCATCTTTTTGCAATACCCAAAGCTCTTTGGTGATAACTCCCTTTGCCTTGTTCATCTTCCACCCAGAGGACAATATTGCACTGTTGTCGTCAATAATTTCTATCTCAGGATTGATATATTCCACGTCGCAGAAACCATCATCGATCAGTTTTTGCCAAAACACCCTGATTTCCTCTGTACCGCGAAATTCACCAAATGGTTTCGCCGTCATTACCGCATCTGCTTCATATTGCGACGCACAACCCTCAGCGTTTCCAGAATTAAATGCCGCCTTCCATTTTTCGCTGGCTACTTTTAGAGCATGCAACACATCTTTACGTTGTTCTTCCATAACCTTAAAACCTCCAGTAAATTAATCGCTGCCCAACACTCAAATGATTTGATACGTCTTGGTCATTGGATCACTGTTATCTCAGTTAGTGTGAACAGGCCCTAGTTCAAAATCAAATCGGCGCTGCAGTCTACATAGAGAAATACCACTAATCCAGTGCTGCCATCAGAGATAAGGAAATTATACCAGGACAAACCCCGCACAATGAAAGATGAGTATTGCGTCAACCTCACATTAGAGGGTTCGATTCGGCCAGATATGCGAAGTAGCAACTGGCACTTGTAATCAATTCACCAACACGAAAACATATACACTTTGGTAGTGATCCTGCATCAATTGGCTATCATCCTTAAAACCCCGCGCAATTACGCGGAATCGCCTGCTTTTCAAGGGCTTGCGGCGGCCTCTACCCGTCGGCGGCACATCCTTGTATCCTACCAACCCGGCAGCTCAATAAGTTTCCGGGTTCATAGTGAGAACCAAGACTAAAACGTACACCCCACTAGCAGGTTGTTGAAAAAGGCATCCTGCCTGTTTCAAAACACGAAAAGCGAAAAATGTGATTTTTACTTTTCTCCCAAAATCAACGACTTAGACGTCGCCGATTTTGCCGGAACATCCATGTTCCGGTACCAGGCGTCGAAATTCTTAGAATTTCAACAGACTGCTAGGGGAAGCTGCCCGGCTGCGGTCCCAAGAGGCGCAGGCCGTTTTTAAGCCGGCCGAAAAGCCGCGGAATATCTTCGGCGAACATCAGGTAGAGACAGGGAACCAGTAACAGGGAAATAGCTGTGGCCGCCAGTATCCCGTAACCCAGTGAAATCGCCATAGGAATCATAAAGCGCGCCTGTACCGAGGATTCGAAAATCATGGGCATCAGGCCACAAAAGGTAGTAACCGTGGTCAATATAATAGGGCGAAAACGGCGTGTGGCAGCGCGTTTGATGGCACTGTCGAGATCCACTCCCTCCCTGCGCAGGTGATTGCTGTACTCTATCATCACCAGGGTATCGTTGATCACCACCCCGGCCAGCGCCACCATACCCAACAGGCTCACCATGCTGAGCCCATAGCCCATAACCAAGTGCCCCAGCACAGCGCCGATGACACCGAAGGGAATGGCGACCATCACGATCAGTGGCTGCAAGTAACTTTTCAGGGGAATGGCCAACAACAGATAGAGCACCGCCATGGTCAGCAGGAGGTTCAATCTCAGGGAGGCCAGCCCCTCCCGCTCGTCCGCCTGGCGCCCTTCGTAAGAAATACTGAGACCGGGAAATTCCATCCGCATCTGCGGAATCACACTGCGGTCCAGTTCATTGATCACCAGCGCCGCCTGATCGCTGGGCTCCACATTAGCGGAAACGGTAAGTACCCGCCGGCCCTGGCGGCGATTGATGGTCGCATAGGCCCGCCCCCGATCCACTTTGACCAGGTCCGGGAGAGGCATCCACTGGCCATTGCTGGCACGAATCATGATGCTGGACACATCTTCCATACTGACCCTTTCACTCTCCGGTAACCGCACCATCACCTTGACCTGGTCGCGGCCACGCTGCTGCCGCAGAGCCTCGGCACCGTAGAGGGCCGCGCGCAACTGCCGGCCAATTTCCTCAGCGGAGAGGCCCAGGCTTCTGGCGGTCTCTGTCAGGGTCAGATCCAGCTGCGACTTGCCCTGTGAAATGCCCAAATCAATATCACTGACATTGGGAAACTTCTCCAGCTCCTTCCCGAGACGCAGAGCCGCGCGCTCCAGCGTATCCGTATCGATATGTCGCAACTCCACCGTAAGAGAGGCCCCAGCGCCGGGGCCACCCCGGTCAGCGGCCGTTGTGGCGCTGAGCGCTCCGGCAACAGGGCCCGCCTCCCTCCGCCACTTGCGGACAAACTCCCCCGTGGAAAAAGAGCGCTGGTCCGAGGGGACGAAGTAGGCATCCACATATACGGAATCATTGCGAATCAAGCCGCGAATGCCTAAAAATACCCGCTCGCGGTCGTATTCCTGCAGTACCCGGTCAGCCGCACCCATTATCTGGCGGCGCGCTTTTTCCAGTTGCTGCTCCGCAGTACCGATGGGAAATATCACCTGGAAGCGACCGGAATCCCGCTCCACCCGCGGCATCAGGGTAAACCCCATGCGGCCGCTTGCTGCGTAGCCGGTCACTACCAATAAAGCGGATACTGCCACTGCAATAGTGCTGTAGCGGTGGCGCACACACAAATCGAGAAAGGGTCGGAAGTGCCTGTGTACAAAGCGGTCCAGCCCCCGAGCCAGGCTTCTCTGGCGCGCGGCAAAACGGCGCGCTCTGCGGCTTTTGTAACCGCGGCGGGAATGCGCCAAATGCGCCGGGAGGATGAACAGTGCCTCAGCCCAGGAGATTACAAACACCGAAGCCACCACCAGGGGAATCACGCCAAAAATCTTGCCCATAAATCCCGGCAATGCCATCAGCGGAATAAAAGCGACAATATTGGTGAGGATGGCGAAGGTCAGCGGCACCGCCACCTGCCGGGCTCCGGCCACGGCAGCGTGTAGGTTGCTGTAGCCTTTTTGCCGCCACTCATGGATATTTTCCCCCGCGATGATCGCATCATCCACCACAATACCGAGGGCGATAATAAACGCGAACATACTCATCATATTCACGGAGATATCGAGCCCCGGAAGGAACAGCAGGGCCCCCAGAAAACTGATGGGGATGCCCAGGGTAACCCAAAATGCCAGGCGCAGTTCGAGGAATGCACCCAGCACCACAAATACCAGCAGGAGCCCGATAAAACCGTTTTTGAGCAACAGTGACAAGCGCTCCTCAAACACTTCGGAGTCGTCGTCGCGGATACTGAGAGTCACGCCCGGTGGCAGGCTCTTCTCCAGCTCTGCAATCACCTCCCTGGCCGCGGAGCTGACACTCATGGGGGTCTGGTCGCCGACGCGAAATATCCTGATGCTCACCGCCGGCTCTCCGTTAAAGAGCATGCTGCGCGCTTCATCCACCAGGGCATCACTGACAGTGGCGATATCGCCCAGATGCACTATGCCACCGCCGCTACCATGAGCTACCACAATGTCTCTAAATTCGTCGGCCCAATCCCTTCTCTCGGTGACCCGAACCAGAATTTCACCGGCACTGGATTTCACTCCACCCGCCGGCACATCCACAGCCTCATTGCGAACCAGTGCCGCCACGCCCGCCAGGGTGAGGCCGTAGCGGCGCAAGTCGTCGCGGTGCACCTCCACCGCCACCTCCAGATCGCGTACCCCGGAAGTTTCCAACTGGGTAATTTCCGGGTGCGCCTCCAGCTTGTCGTAAACCTGCATGGCGACTGCGCGAAGATCCTGCTCATCGAGGTTGCCATGCACCACCAGATCCATCACATCCCGTTTGCGCTCGGCGAGACTGACTTGGGGCCGCTCGATATCCGAAGGGAAGGTTGTTACCCGGTCAATCGCCTGTTGGACATCCTGGTATACCTGGTTGGCATTGGCATCTCCCTCTAATTCCAGAGTCAGGGAGGCGCTGCCCTCTGAGGCCACACTGCGCATTTGTTTGATACCCACAATACCCTGCACCGCCTGCTCGGCAGCTACCAGGACTCCCCGCTCAACTTCCTCTGGGCTGGCACCGGGATAAGAAATGGAAACGCTGACAATATCCAGACTGAACTCCGGGAAGACTTCTTTTTTCACCACAAAAGAAAAAATCAGCCCACCCACAAGAAACACCAACATCAACAGATTGGCGGTCACGTGGTTGCGCGCCATCCAGGCAATGGGGCCAGAGCGAGTATCGACTTCCGGAGTAGCCCCTTTAAGATCCGTCATTCGCCCCTCCGCTATCCCCAGCTGCGGCCTTCTTTTCCATCTGGTTTGGCGTGGATGCCACTGTGTCGCGCGGTTTCCGTTTGCTGTCGGCGGCAATGCGCACCGGCATGCCCTCTGATACATTCACCAACCGCGTGGTAATCAGGCTCTCGCCACCGTGCAATCCCTGCTCCAACAGGGCATATTCATCGCTCATGTAGGCCACTTTTACCGGCAAAATCAGCGTCCTGTTGTCCCTGACTACCCACACATTGTCGCCGTCCTGCAGGGCGGTAAGGGGAATTCGGACCCTTTCACTCTCGCTCCGGGAGACAAGCTCCACTCTGGCAAGATCGTTCAACAGCAGTTGCGGCTGGCCCGGGTCTCGCACGGACAGGGGATCTTCCAGTTCAACCAACACGCTGGCGAGTCGGCCCTGCTCTTCCAGCATCGGTATCACACGCACAAACTCACCGCGTCGGTAGACACCCTGCGGCCATTGACTGCCATAGATACGCACTTCAATCTCTGCGTTATTCAGCCGGTGCAGTTGTGCCGCCGGCACTTCCACCGCTATCTGGAACCGATCGGCGCTGGCCAGTCGATAGAGAATGTTCCCCGGCGCTACGCGATCGCCGATATTGACATCCCGCGCCACTACCAGTGCTGTGAAGGGCGAACGAATGCGGGTAAGGCGCAGATCTCGCTCTGCCAGGCTTACATTTACCTCCGCCGACTCGACCCGTGCCCTTGCGACCGCCAGTTGTGGCTCGCGCAGCACCAGGGCACGATCCGCCTGGGGCAGAGAAGTACCCAGCAACTCATACTCCTCCAGCGCCACCTGCTGCTGGCCCTGCTCCTGTTGCAGTTCCGCGCGGCGCTCGGCGAGATTGCTGCGCGCTGTCTGTAACGCCAATTGGTAGGGTTCCTCCTCGATACGCAGCAATGCCTGGCCGCTTGGCAGTATGGCGCCCTCTCCCAGATCATAATCCAGCCACTCTACCCTGCCCTGAACCTGAGGCTGCAGTTCTGTCAGCTCTCGCGCTGAAACCTTGCCGAGTGCGCTGAGAGTCACAGGAAACCGGCCAGTCTCCGCCACTGCCACATCCACGACGGGCGGTGGGGAGCTATGTTCGCCGCGCGTCACAGTGGGCTTCTCCCGCAACAGCCAGGCGGAAACCTGAAATGCGCTCACCAGCAATACTATTGGCACCAGCAGGCGCCAATTGAATTTCTTCAGCATCAACTATTCCCCTCCAGATACTGCTCCACAGGTTCGGGGGTGGGAAGGTCCTCCTGGGGGACTCCCCCTGAGAGTGCGCGGTACAGCACCACACGGTTTTCAATTACCTGGCGCTCGACCGCAAGCACCTGTCGCGCCAGGTTCTGTTGTTCAGTGGTTGCGGTGAGCACATTGAGAAAATCCACCGCGCCGCGGGCATAGGCGCGATTGCGGCGCTGGGCAATTAGATTCGATAGGCGTTCGCGCTCGCGCAAATGTTCCAATTCCTGTAGCAGCGCATGTTCGCGAATCAGGGTCAGCTCCACCTCAGACAACGCCTGATTTACGGTACTGCGATACAGTGACCAACGCTCCTGTACCGCGGCCGCCTGTTGATCCTGTGCCGAAGCCAAGGCACCGCCATCAAAGATCACACCTTCCAGGGAGGCCGCAACAGCCATCAGCCAGTTTTCAGTGATATCACTGATCAGGCTGGTCCCATTGCTGGCGACTGCCGAGAGACTCAGCACCGGCAGCCGGTCTGCCCAGGCCTGGTCCGCCAGGTGATAACCCTGTAACAGGCTCTGCTGGGCTGCGCTCACATCCGGGCGACGCAGCAACAGTTGCGAGGGAATACCGGTGTCCGGCAGGGCCGGCAGCGATGGTAGGTCCGGGACCTGGTGAATATATTCCTGGAGTTGCGCCTCACCGGTTCCCAGCAACGCCGCCAGCTGTACTTTGAGCGACTCGATATCAGCCTCCGCCTGTTCCAGTTCATGCTGCGACTGCTGCACCAGCTGGCGCTGTTGCAACACGTCAGCGGCATCGCTGACACCACGTCCAAAACGCAATTCCAATACTTGCAATGTCTTGCGGTTGGTTTGCAACTGCTGTTCAAGCAGTGCCCGCTGGCCCCAGGTTTCCCGCAGTTGCAACCATGTGGCGGATACCTCCGCAGCCAGGCTCAGGGCGGCGGTCTGCAGGTTTTGCGCCCGCTCCAGGAATCCCGCCTCAGCGGCATTGGCACCGGCAGCGACCCGCCCCCACAGATCCACTTCATAACTGGCGGCAACACGCGTGCTCCAGCTGCCACCCTGGTCGGATTCGCTGGTGAAGTCACCAGAGGAATATCGCTGCTGCGTATGCTCAGTCTGGGCTGTCACCCTGGGCCAAAGTCCGGAGCTGGCGCCACGAGCCGCTGCGGCGGCCTGCTCCAGGCGCCAGTAACTGGCCTGGATATCCGGATTGTCCTTTAGCGCGACCAGCACCAGCTGGTCCAGCTGCGGATCGCCAAAGCTGCGCCACCAGCGCAATTCCGGGGCAACACTGCCGGAAGTACGAAATTTCTGCGGCAGGGTGGACACTGCCTGTGGCGGCTTTGTGTGGGCTATATGAGATGAGCAGCTTGTAAGGAATGGGATACAGATTGCCAAAGCGCGGTAAAAATGCAAAAACATCACCCCAATCAGTGAATTGAGCACATAAGTGTGGAGATTTATTGCGTGCATTATCTCGTCGTCAATTCACACCGCAAGGCGATTTACTCTTGTTTACACGGAGACGCAAAAGTTTGACGGGAGCATAAGTCGTATTTGGGCCAATAGTTTATTGACCTATCAAATTAGGTTGCGGGGCTAATGGAATCGAAGGAGCTGCCTTCTCTGGAAGCAGCTATTCCGCCACTACCAGTATATGGGCAGCATCTGCGGCAATCGGCATTGGCAGGCAACTGGATACTCCACCACCCTTTACTTTGATCATTGGCCCGGCCGAAGCACTGTCCTTAAAAATGAACACCCGATAGTTCCTCGCAGGCAAATGGCGCAGGCACAATTGACCCAAAGCGCCCGGGGCCTCCGCCCCGCCCTGGCGGAACTCCACCCGCGGCTTCACATGAAGCTCTATCCGTGCAGATGTGGACACCGACACATCCCCAGCGGCTGGCGGACAACTGGTTGCGAACCCCATTACCGGCAATCCGGCCATAGCCATCAGTGCGCGACGGCTCCGGATTGCACTCCCGATTTCCCAGAGGCCACTCATGCGCGGTTACCGCTCGACATTGACACTTCTCAGTGTAGCCGGGGGGGTTGCGGCATTATCCGCCGGGTACAGGCACAAAAATCATTTTCGACCCGACTTGCAACCGGAGGTGGAGCGACTATTTTTCCATTATTAGCCTGGAAACCGGCATGTCCCCGGTTTCAGGCAAAACGGCTCTCGGAGGTGCAGCCTGCCGCTCCGACTTTTTTTAAACGAGTCCGGAAACAGGCCTTGGCAGCTCCAGACTGACGGGGCCAAAAGTGACGGGATCCCACCACGGTGCTAAGCACATCCGCTGCTCAAGATATGCAAATTTGGCCCTGCTGTTACCGGGGAAAACTCAATGCCCACTGATTGTGACGTTGTGGTGGTGGGTGCGGGTATTCAGGGTGCCGGCGTGGCGGAAGCCCTGTCGGCTGCCGGCCATTCAGTGGTGATTCTGGAGCAGGCGGGTGTGGCCGCAGCCACATCCTCCCGCTCTTCCAAGCTGATTCACGGCGGTCTGCGCTATCTGGAAAGCGCTCAATTCAACCTAGTCTACGAATGCCTGCGGGAGCGCCGCTGGCTACTGGCCAACAAACCCCAGCTGGTTCGTATGGTGCCGTTTTATATTCCGGTGTACCGCCACAGCCAACGCCCAGCCTGGCTGGTGAGACTGGGGCTGACTCTCTACGCACTGCTGGCGGGAGTCACCAGCGGCCAATCGCGCTTTCGCTCCATACCCCGCCGGGAATGGGATTCACTGGCGGGACTGGACACCCACAACCTAGTCTCAGTCTACCGCTATTACGACGCCCAAACCGACGATGCCGCCCTTACCCGTGACGTGATGGAAGCCGCCATCGGCAGTGGTGCCCGACTGATCTGCCCCGGTGCCCTACTGGGCGCAGAGCTCACCAGCAGCGAAGTACGTGTGGATTTTGTGGCGGAAGGTCAGCTCAACACGCTGCACACCCGTGTATTAGTGAACTGCTGCGGCCCCTGGGTGGCTGCCACAAACGACCTTTGCACACCGAGGCTGAACCTGCCGGAGCTGGAATTGGTGGCCGGCGCACATATCGAACTGCCTGTATCTCTCGGCGAAAAGATCTTTTATGTGGAGGCCGAGGATGGCCGGGCTGTATTCGTCATGCCCTGGCAGGGTCACATCCTGGTGGGCACCACTGAACGCAAGTACACCGGCGACCCCCGCGACGTGGCCCCCACGGAGGAGGAAAAAGCTTACCTGCTACAAACCGTGCAGCAATACTTCCCTATGACCCGCAACCTCAAGATATCCAATATCTGCGAAAGTTTTGCCGGGTTGCGGGTACTGCCTAAATCCAGCGACAATCCCTTCTCGCGCCCAAGGGACACCATCATCTGCTGCGACGACCTCAAACGGCCGCGCATCCTAGCGGTTGCAGGCGGGAAACTCACCAGTTATCGTGCCACTGCCCACACGATAGTCAAAAAATTGCACAAGACTCTTTCGATCTCTGCACCCAAGCCTTAGTTCCCTTTACACATGACTGCACGAAATAAAATTTAGAAAACTTAGCGCTACCAGAACCATTCCTGAATACGCAACTTCTGTAGGAATCTGGCCTATCCGGAACCGAACTCCAATATTTCTTACGCCACTTCGCGAAGAAGGAATATATTTTCGATTGAATCCGTAAGTGCAAATCAAGCGGTCGGAATGGAGAGCAGGCTGCGGTAACAGGAATTCTTCTCCCACCCGTCTTTCCTGCTTAGTATTTATTCATGCCTAAAAGTTATTGGTCTCCTGATATTGACAGAAAATCCATTTATATCCTTACGAAAAATACAGCTCTCGGGGCTGTTCTTGGCAGACGTTAAATACAAAAAATAAAATAAGGTACTGCTCTGCATTTTATATATGATAACAGAAGTCATATAGGCAGGGTCAGCCACTCCTTCCGAGAGCCCTGACAGCTTATACTTTCTGCAATCGGGAAATGCCATAAATATGACATGCATAATGGCACTAGAAATCTTATTCCAGCGAAATAACCATTCGACAAGAAGGGGTTAAAGCCATTTAATTTAAGAAAAGCTATAAAAACTAATTTATATCCTATACTCATCGCTCCTAAAAAACATAAAGGATAGAAAAATGAAAATTATGCCCCTATCTGTATTTCTGTTTATTAGCGTTATTGCGACATCAATATCATCCCATGCCAACGCAAACCCCACCTTGGAGTTGAAAGCCAATCAAACTTTTTCGAAAACCATTGCCGATAACAAACGTCTCTTGGCTAGGCAATTTGCTGATTCATATGCCACTGCCAATTTAGCCTTGAAGCATTATATCAATCATCGTGACTTATCGGTCAGCACCGATAAAATTTATCAAACAAATAAAAAACTATTGAATAGAAGCAACCAGATGATTCGCATCGCCAAGGGTCTAAACTCCAGCGGGGAGAATCTGATACAACTGCGTATTGCCAGCAAGCAAATGATTCCGGCCTGGAAAAATGGCTCAGACCCGCTTTTTGCGTTTTCTCCCGAGGGGGATGAGAAGCAATGGACCGGTATCGAGGCATTTGATACAGATGGCAATGTACATTTTTTAGATGTGTATACGCTACCCACACGACCCGTGTTTATTGTGGAGCTCGATGGCAGGAAAGCATTGCGGGAAGGCCTGGAGGTAATGCGCAATCTCTTTTCCGCAAGGGAAGGGGAACTGTCCCGCTCAAGTATACTGGAAACAGGTTTTACCGAACCGCTATCCACCACTGTCCTAAAACATATCCGCCTCGAGAATGATGAGGAGCCATGGATACTTGGCAAGGCCGAAGTTTATGCCGTAACTAATGGAATAAGTCCTTCCAGAGATGAGCCGGTTTTAGATGTTGTCGACATGCCCTATCTCGATCACGACGGCGTTGATTACTACCCAAATCAAATACTGTTTTTCTGGGACCGCTACCGCTGGCAGGCTGCGGACGCGATCCTAATGGAACACGATGACAATACCAACTTCAAAGAGATCGCCAGTAATTTACTTGAAATCGCTGCGCAAATCCTCCAATCCATCCCCTCGCCGGATGTGCAGGGATACGCTATTATCGCAATTATTACCAATGGAATTTTAGAGGCACTACCGGACGAGTGGTTTATCAATAACGATGATTATGTAGACAGCTTTTATACCACCTTTGAGAATCAGGAATACACTAACCGCAGAGGCGCCAGAAACAATGCAACTGTCACCCTTAAGCCGTTAACAATTGATCCAAGATAAGTATTTAGCTCAAGGATATCTAGGGCCTGTTAACACTAATTTTGATAAAATCTGCGTTTATGGAAATCACAAAATCGCAATTCAAAATTATCGAACACCTGCTGCCTTTACAGCGAGGTAACGTCAAAATACCGAATATACAGGTCATAAACGCTGTTTTG